>JAGRJO010000134.1 GCA_020442725.1 Lysobacterales bacterium | reverse complement strand
TGTTCGATTGTTGTTTTCTTGTTTACTTGCAGTTTAATAATTTCCTGTTTCTCCGGAAGTGCATAAGCAACCTCAACATTGATCATAGATACACCTTATTTGCCTGATTTACGAAGTCTGAAACGAGTTGTTGTGCAATTTTACCAAAGGCTCGTTTAAAAGCCGAATTTAAAAACCCGGATTTGAAATGAAAGTCCATGTGCAGTTCAATTTTGCTGGCTTCATCATTCAAATGGGTAAAAAACCAATAGCCCGAAAGTTTATCAAACGGACCTTTATACAAACTCAGATCAATCCTCAAATTGTCACCATCACGAGAAAAAATATTCTGTGTGGTGAAGTTTTGTTTAATCCCTGCAAGACTCACCGTCATACCGGCAAGCATGTGATTTTCTGAATGCTCCAACAAGTGTGAGTCATGACACCACTTGAGAAATTGCGGATAGGACATTATATCATTGACCAGATGAAACATTTTTTCAGCATTGTGTCGAACGATTGCTTGTCGGTTTACTGTGTGCATTTTGCAGGATAACTGCTTGATGAAAGTGTTTTATTCTACACAATAGATGTGCAATTTATTAGTTATTTTTGTAGAATTCTCCTCATGGGAAAGAAAAAAAAACAAACACCGTCCAATGTCATCGCCGTCAATAAAAAAGCCGGTTTTGAATACACTTTTCTGGAAGATTTAGAAGCCGGAATTTCTCTTCAAGGCTGGGAAGTCAAAAGTCTGCGTCAGGGAAAAGTTCAATTCAATGAGTCCTATGTCTTTATCCGCAATCATGAAGCTCAACTGGTTGGAACTCTAATCACGCCTTTATCCAGCACTTCAACCCATATTGTTGCAGAACCCATGCGCGCCAGAAAACTTTTATTGCACAAAAAGGAAATTGCACGACTAATTGGAGCGGTTGAACAAAAAGGATTGACGATTGTTCCTCGTAAACTTTACTGGAAGTCAGGAAAGATTAAAGTGCAGATTTCATTAGCTAAAGGTAAAAATGTTCACGACAAACGCATGACAGAAAAAGACCGTGATTGGGGTAGAGATAAGCAAAGATTGCTTAAAAATTCCGGTAGATAACAAAAAAAGAGTGCAGAATCAACCAATCGAAACCACACTCTAGAGCGAGAGGATAAAAATTTTATAGTTTATAATGTCCAGTTTTATTGCCAGCAGTCTAATGGTAATTTTTGTCCTAGTGCATTGAGTTGCAATGTTGTACAGTTCACACCAAAATTATCATTGACCTGAGTACTACCGGCTCTAGCCACTCCACTAATGGTATATCCGACAGCGGCATCCACAGCAACACTGAATGTATAATTAGTGGAGGTCATAAACTGCGCCCCTCCCAGCCCCAAGCTATTACAATCATTTCCTGAGCCGGCAATTGTCGTCGTATATACATTGCATACACCATTATGTTTTTCTTCGGCAGCAGCGATCTGCATAATGGCATTCTGTGCTTCTGTACGTTTCGAGACAATAACCTGTCTTTGATATGATGGTATAGCATAAGCCATAATTAAACCTATGATAACAACGACAATCATTAACTCAATCAAAGTAAAACCTTTATTATGCTTTTTCATATTTTGCACTATCTTAATATTGAGGTTGGATAGAGGAATCACCTACATATTTAATTACTCCATGGTATGCCATGCCTCGTTTTGAACGGTATTCCGTAGTAAATCTTTGTGAATTATTCTCTTTACAAATTCTATTATACTCTTCCTCAGGGTTTCCATTAAAATCGTTACCTTCTTCGATATCAATTTTTAATGCAAACACTACGTTTGAGTATATACTCCTGTTTAAGAAATCAATATCTTTAACTTTGGCATCCTTATCGTAAAAGGAATCATCATGTCCTAATAATTCATATTTGAAAATCATCCTATTATCCTTCATACAAATCGGGCTAAAAAAACGAGGTTCCAAGTCATCTACAGATACAAGCTCAAGGTACTGTTCCTTTTTATTTGCTTTTACCACTTTCCATGCGGTGAAATTATCAGTTCTATAAAAACCATCAGTTTGTGCCATTGAGACCGAACAAACTAACAGCAATAGTATTGCTTCTTTAATAAACATTTCTTTACCTCTCTAGTAAAAATTAATTCTATGCCAGCTTCTTCTACGCCATTTCTCACCGGAGTTCAAAACAATAGGTGGAATTGCATTATCATCATCTATACCGTCAATTATTAAGAATGACTGATTTCCACCGGGTGTAGTCAGAACTTCAGGATTTCCAACTACTATGTCAGCTATCAGTATTCCATCGCTATTACCATTATTAAGTAAACGCCCTGATACCGGAGTTGACCCTGTTCTAGCATCCAAAATCATAATCCAACTTTTTCCTCCAGGTAAACATGGATTATCTCCATTCGGAATAATAGATGCTGCAATTAAAATTTTAGACTGATTATTCCTTCCAAAACTATTCACAATTCTCTCACCATCTTCTGGCAGTTTTATTTTCCAGCTATTTGCAACGCCAACATTGTTGTCTGAAACTTCCCGATAACCAGCGCTCTCACTAATAGTTTGCTCTACTATTCTTGAGTCGTTAATCGTATAAGGGGTTGTAATTGGTAATTTAGAATCTTTTAATCCAAACATATATTGTTTGGGAAGGCCTGCAACACCTCTGTCTGGCAATTCGAGATATTTACCTGTACCAAATGTAACAATCACATTTTCACTACCATCACTCGGTGTAAAAATCCTCGGAGCAGACGTTATTGGTCGGTCAGGAGAGCCGTTATATAAAATCTCCATTGTATTACTACCGGTAAATATATCTTTCACATTAAACTTATAAACATTTCCGTGCAGATCTCCTGCATACACAAAGTCAATACCTTGATCTGACCCATAGAATGTATTGGTTGTATCTGTTTCGTCATAAACAACATAATCCGCCGCAACAGGAGAACTCATACCATTTGGGTTATTAATGTCGCCAAGCCCAGTTTCCCATTTGTGCAAAACATACCCTGTTTCTAAGTCAACTACAAACATTGCAGACTCATGACTATTACTGTTATACCCATTTGGTAAAAATGCGACCCATTTGCTTTCAACAGTGGTACTACTACTAGGGTAAGCAATACGTCCCACTATGCCACCTGAATAAGTAAACCCTAAATCATTATCATCCTGATCTGTAAACTCCCATAACACAGTTGGTTCATCCTCAGGGTTTTCACCTAAATCTAGTGCATAAAACAGTTTACCACCGTGTCTCATTCCTCCTAGGGCTACTGTTTTCCATTGTCCATTGATAAAGACATCTTTTACAAACGGAGCTGCATCGACGTAAGATGTATGTTTATAGTTTGGATTTGCATATTCTGATATGCCATCAAGTGATTCAGAAGGTATATAAGCCCAAAGTTCATCGCCTCCATTATTTGAATTAATCCCTGCATCAAATGCGTGAAGCATACCATCATTAGCTCCAACTAATATAACGTTATTTCTACTTTGATTATCTGCTTTAAATTTAACATAACCATTTCCCGCATCTGCAGCATTTCTCTCAGGAGTCCCTGCAGACCAAAACTGATCATTATATGGTTCAGCAGGTCCACGGATAATTTTCGCTGAAGAGTTAATAACATCTCCTAATAAATTACGTCTGTTTCTATATTCACCACCATTTTGTTGCTCATACAACCGATCTCCTCTGACATAGTGAATAATACCGTCCGCTGCAGCTTCCTTATCTGTAACAGGAGGTTCTTGTGCTCTCATAAAATCAGAATCTAAAATAGCATCTATTTCATTAGTTGACATATTCACCGTATGAAAAGGATGTGTAGTCTTTGATTCCCTATCATAAGTAAAAATTTTTCTTGATGCATGATCCCTTGTCTGAGTTACAGTTGGGTTTCCCGGAATAGAAGGACATTCTCCCCCGGTCAACTTGCAAGCAGCATCCCACTTAACATCTCCTAATGTTCCATCTTCATTAATTTCGTTAGCGATGACAAAACCAGTCCAATCAGATGTATCATAGCCGGTCTTATAAGCTAAAGACTCATTTGATATAATGTTTGAAGATACACTACCGGCACTCGCTCGTCCCTTTCTCTTAATAATGTTTGCTACAACCTTGTAAAGTGCCTCAGATAATTCTTGAGGGTTTCTTGCACTAAAATAATCTCCCCTACTATTAAGAGATGCGTGCCATACATCATCAACACGGGCTTGAGATTCATTTACCCTTCTGACGATTCGATCTTCACAGTTAAAAGGGGTATTATAGTTTGTGTTAACACATAGCTGAATATCTCCCACAGGAAATTCTTCACCTGCACAATCAACAATATCTGCAGTACTTGTATCTAACCCATCATAACAAACATGATTAGCACAACTTGTAAATACCTCATTCCCAGCCAAATCTCTCTTAAAACATGTATCATTATAGGTTTTAGGCCAATTTAAAGCTCCCGATTTTATACCTAATAAGTCAGTATCTCTATTAAAGCTACCCTCAATTCCCAAACCAATATTAAAGTTTACCATATGTTGCCAATTTGCCGGATCATTTTGAGGATTCCAAAACAGCTCCTCCTCTTCCCACCAGTTGTCTCCGGTAGAAACTATAACGTTATTTCCATACTTATCAGTATAATCATCAATAAACCTCGGAACATCATTATCCAACCCAGGTTTTAGGTCTTTAATCCAGTAATAAAATGCCGTATCAGCCAAAGTACTCGAGTTATTGTCTTTATATAAATAATTATTAGCAATAGTCGTAGTATAAGACACTCCTTTGTCAGAAATATAACTCGAACCGGCATCATAATTACCAGATACCCCTTCATAAGAATTCCATGAGCCATCAGAAATTGCTATATGGAAGTTTTGTTGACATGTTAATTCTCCACCATAGTTGGCATCATAATAAACACTCTGACCACCATAACTATCACTAAACAATTCTCCGGCATACTTTGTCGCTCGCCTCAATGGAGTATTTCCAGAACCAGGAACATGAAACAGCCAGTCATAAAAATCCACTCTGTGATTACCATCAAATGTTTTCATGCGAGGCGTACTACTGTTAAACTTATTGTTATTCAACTGTTGCCAATCAATTTTAAAATCTGGACCAAAGTTAACAAACGCGAAACTAACAGCTGCCTTAGCTAATTTAGATCGAGTATTATAATAAGAGTACCAGTTTGCGAAATTTTGCTCTTCAGCAGTACCGTTTATTTCAACCAACTGATAGTTTGAGTCCTCATTTCTCATATCAGTAAGACTGGCATCTGATGGACCAACCCATTTATAATAATAAGCTCTATTATAAGTACTGGATCGACCAGCTGATGAATAGCTTATTGAATAATTATTGCTGGCATAATAAGGATAGTAGTTATAAAATGGTCTATAAGAATTTCTCAAGTCTACTTTCGAAATCATCCCATTGGGTGCATAACCATCACGCATAGCATTATTAAAAACAGAGTTAGGCATAGATGTTCCATCCGCTTTGACAGGTGGCCTGTATCTAATATTTGGATTATAATAAATCATATTATAATCAGGAGAAGCATAACTATGCTTACTTTTGGAAAAACTTCTAGAGTCAGGCATATATGACCATGACATACTACCGGAATCATCAAAAGTAACAGCCAGTGCCGGTGGCACTTTTTGATTCAAAAATAAAGGCTCATGTGTCAATTCCAACGGTGCCGAATGAGCCGGCAAAGTTAATAATACTAAAGTTATTACTAACAAGCAGATTTTTATATTTGATTTCGTGATTT
>JAGRJO010000133.1 GCA_020442725.1 Lysobacterales bacterium | reverse complement strand
TGCTTTTGAAGTGCCGATTGCAGTGATTCTTATGATACTTTTGGGGGTTACAACACCTGAAAAACTATCTAACAGCAGACCTTATGTTATTGTTGGTGTGTTTGTGGTCGGAATGCTGTTAACACCACCGGATATGATTTCTCAGACATTGATGGCGATACCAATGTGGATACTCTTTGAGCTGGGAATTATTATGGGGAAAATTTTGAAAAAAAGAGCAAAGGAAGCAAAACAGCCGGAATAATGGGCTATAATACTTTTTTTATCGGTATTTTTTCTACAGTCCATGAAATCAGAAAACAACCCTGTCATTTATCGCAAAGACTACCAACAACCAAGTTATTGGGTGAAATCATGTAACTTGGGCTTGATGATAGAACCTGATTTCACATTGGTGAAGTCAAAAATTAATTTTGAAATCAATACAAAGCACAATTGCAACACTCTTGAGTTAAATGGAGTTGATATAGACTTGTTGATGGTTCTGATTGATGGTCGTAAATTGTCTGAGGATGAATACAGTCTCAGTGATGAAACCATGACTATTGAAAATGTACCCGATACATTTGAGCTACAAATCGAGAATAAAATATATCCAAGCAAAAATACCGCACTAGAAGGTTTATATCAATCCGGTCAGTTTTTTTTAACACAATGCGAAGCCGAAGGCTTTAGAAAAATCACTTACTATCCCGATCGCCCCGATGTTATGGCTCCGTTTCATGTCACATTGGTAGCTGATAAAGAAAAATATCCGGTTTTGTTGTCAAACGGGAATTTGGTGAGTTCCGGTGATTTAAAGAATGGCAAACATTATGCGGTTTGGTCTGATCCGCATCCAAAACCCAGTTATTTATTCGCAACAGTTGCCGGTGATTTGGAATACATCGAAGATAAATACACGACCATCAACGGTGACGATGTGACATTACGAATTTATGTTGAAAAAGAAAACATAGACTCGTGCCAATATGCGATGGACTCCTTGATTCGCTCAATGAAATGGGATGAGGAAAGATTTGGACTGGCTTATGATTTATCACAATACAATGTTGTTGCCACCAATGATTTCAATATGGGAGCAATGGAAAATAAGGGTTTGAACATTTTTAACTCTAAATACGTTCTTGCTAAACCGGATACGGCAACTGATAGCGACTTTATTGGTGTTGAAGCGGTCATTGGCCATGAATACTTCCACAACTGGACAGGAAACAGAGTGACTTGTCGTGACTGGTTTCAACTCAGTTTAAAAGAAGGGTTAACTGTTTTTCGTGATCAGGAGTTTACCTCTGACATGCAATCCAGAGCAGTTAAGCGAATTGAAGATGTCAGAGTTTTAAGGTCTTTGCAATTTAGTGAAGATGCCGGGCCTATGTCGCATCCGATCCGCCCGGATTCCTTTATCGAAATCAACAACTTTTATACTCTGACTGTTTATGAGAAAGGTGCAGAAGTGGTCGGAATGTATAACACTTTGCTCGGACGGGATGGTTTCAAGAAAGGGATGGATTTGTATTTCAAACGCCATGACGGACAAGCGGTTACATGCGATGATTTTCGTCAGGCGATGGCGGATGCCAATAAAGTGGATTTGGAACAATTTGGACTTTGGTATTCACAAAATGGCACTCCAAGAATCAAAATTAAGGAAAATTATGACCCTGAGTACGGAAAATATATTCTAACAATCAAGCAAAAATCCCCTGAAAATGTTTCCAAGAAGAAATACAAGCCGATGCATATTCCTGTGAGAGTCGCTTTGTTTGATAATAAAGGAAATCAGTTGGCTTTAGATGAAAGCGGAACTAAGGAAAAAGTTCTGGAGCTTAAAGAGAAAAAACAAAAGTTTGTATTCAAAAACTTATTAAGCAAACCGATTGCGTCATTGTTCAGAGGATTTTCTGCCCCAGTGACCGTTAAATTTAAACGCTCTGACGAAGAACTTGCTAAGTTAATGTCATTTGATACTGACTCATTCAATCGTTGGGATGCCGCTCAAATAATTTCAGAAAAAGTTATCACCAATGCTTACAAAGCCATGAAAGATGACAAAGATGCCAAATGCCCGGAAGAGTTCATTGAATCAATGAAGAAAATCCTGATGGATGACCAAACCGATCCGGCATTGTTGGCTGAAGCACTAACATTACCAACCATTAAGTCGTTGATGAATCCAATGCATGACATTGATGTTGGGTTGCTCTATCAGGCAAGGGAGTTTGTAAAAAAAGCATTGGCGAATAGTTTGGAGGTAGAACTGTTATCTGTATACAATCGTAATTTTGTGGAAGGAGATTATCAAGTTCAGTCAGAACATATAGCCAAAAGAAGCATGAAAAACACTTGTTTAAGTTATTTGATGTCTTCTGAAAACCCTGATATAAAAAGATTGTGTAAACAACAATATGAAACTTCAAACAACATGACAGATGCTTTGGCAGCATTGTCGTTGTATGTTCATCATAAGGCTGAGGGACACAACCAAATGCTATTGGACTTTGCGGAAAAATGGCAAAACAATGCCTTGGTCATGGACAAATGGTTTATTCTTCAGGCAACATCTCCTGCAATGGGTGCATTAGAGAATGTTAAGGAGCTGATGAACCATTCGGCATTCAGCTTGGAAAACCCCAACAAGGTGCGTTCGCTTATTGGAGCCTTTGCAGCGAATAATATGTTGCATTTCCATCACACCTCTGGGAAAGGGTATGAGTTCCTTGCTGATCAAGTAATTGCTTTGAATAAACTCAATCCACAAGTTGCATCGAGAATGGCTTCAGTCTTTAACACTTGGAAAAAATTGAACAAAATACGTCAGGAACTCATTGAAAAGCAGTTGCTGCGTATTAAAAATACTGAAAACCTTTCACCTGATGTGTTCGAAATAGTTGATAAGGCATTAAGTTAATTGTTTTACTTTACTTATTATTTTGTTTTGATAATAATAAATCTGGAATGGTTAAAGGATAGGAATATGAAAGACGTTAAAAGTAGCAATCAGAAAAACGAGAAACAAACAAAGAAACAAAAATACACGACACCTAAATTGTTTTCACTCGGTGATATCAGAGATGTGACCATGGGAGGTTCACCGGGTGTGGGTGATAGTGGAGCAGGAGGCTCGGAACTTCCTTTTGCATAGTTGCTATGTGCGTTATTTAAATCTCGCCAACTCAGGCAAAATCTATAACTATAAAATTGCAGACTGTGTTTATCGGTCTGATTTAGAAGTTCAAGAGCTTGAATACTCAATTCAAGCTCTTTCTTTTGCTGAAAACCAAACACCAAACAAACTTTCTCGCCAAATCATAGAATCTGCTACTATTTATAGCGATGACTATACTCCAGTTGGTGAAAATTATTACAACATTCAAGTCAGCTATGCCCGAAACAGCTATCAACTGACGGTAAATCAAAGCACATATTTTATCAATCAGAAATCAATATCTTCACAAAATCAAGAAATTGATAAAACCATCCTTTTAGGTCCGGCATTATGTCTGAATTTGGCAATGAACAATGTATTTTGCCTTCACTCTTCGGCTTTTAAAATCAAGGAAACTACTTTTGTGCTTATGGCTGAGTCCGGTACCGGAAAATCAACGATTGCACGTTATTTTCACCAGCAAAAAAACTCTTGCCGAATTGCGGATGACATCCTTCCCTTAAAAGTTGTAAAAGGTGAAGTCATATTGTTTCCACAGTTTCCACAGTTAAAGTTATCAAGTGATGAACAATATCACGGTGAAAACTTAACAGGACGAATCGTATTGTTATTCGCAAATAAAAACTCTGAGAGTGTATCACTTACCAAATTACAAACATTTGATGCTGCTAAGAATTTGATTAAGCACACTGTGGCGTCACGACTTTTCTCTCAGCAAGAACTGGCAAATCACATGGACTTTTGTCACAAAGTTGCCTCTGACTTGCCGGCATTTCAACTGACTTATCCTCATCAGGAAAACAGCCTTAAACAACTTTCGGAGTTGCTCAATGAACAGGCGTGAAAAGTTTCAGGCACTTTTAATTCTGCCAAAAGCCAGAAATCATATCGTGTTGATTAACAAACAACTCCAAAGTAAACCTTATGATGAATTGTTAAATGATACATACAATCAACCGATTAAAAAACAATCAATGGAAACAATTGTGAAAGCCTACCTTTGGGGATCGAGATTATTGAAAAAGGGCAACTGCTTACCCCGTTCGATTGCGCTCTTCCAACACTTAAAAGCTGCCGGATTTGATGTTGAGCATAAGTTCGGAGTCAACAAAAGCTCATCAAAATTTGCTGCTCATGCATGGGTTGAATATAATGGCAGTCCGCTTAATGAGTCAGCTACCTTAAGAAAAAAATTCACTGTTATGGATTGATTATGCACAAGATATCAGTTAAAAAATTCGAGCAATTATCACTTGATGAACTCTATGAAATCATGGCATTGCGCATGCAGGTTTTTTGTGTCGAGCAAGATTGTCCCTATCAGGATTTGGATGGATTAGATCAGCAGTCAATCCATGTCTATTTTAAAGACAAACAGCAAATAGTCGCCTATGCCAGAATCATTGAAAAAGAAAAATCTACATGTTCAATTGGAAGAGTGGTTGTGCACCCTGAATTCCGAAAACAGGGTCTGGCAAAACGAATCATGAACAAGTGTATTGATTACGTTAAACAACAAGGTAAACAAGAAATCATCATCTCTGCTCAATCCTATCTTCAGAATTTTTATTATCAATTAGGATTTAGAACCACAGGAAAATATTATCTCGAAGACGATATTCCACACGAAGAGATGATTTTAAATTTGTGATAAGGTCGAATGAAGATATATTGTCAAATGTTCCTGAAATTAATTGTCTGACAAATCAAGGTGCTTGATTAGTGGTTGCAAGTGTTTTTCATAATGACGCCATAAATCAATAGAGCTGTTATAGAGTTTTTCTCTGACCTGACTGGCACTAGCAGTTGCAGTTGGTTGCTTGTTTTTATGAAAGTCCAAACATTGAGGCTGCCAAGATAAATTTAAGAACTCCAATACATCTCTGGCTTGCGTTTCTAAATCATTAACCAAGTCCTCATACCAAACGGTTTTCACCGAATTCCCACCAATTTTTTGCCAATGCTTAAGAAGCTGATTGTGCTGATTGTAGTATTTTGCCATTTCTTCCAAATTGTATGAAAAAGGATAGGAGTCATTGCTGAAAAGTTGCTTAAATACTGCATAGCAGACAGAGACAGGGTTGCGTTGCATAATGATTATTTTGGCATTGGGCAATGCTTTTAGAATCATTCCGACGAAATAACTGTTCTGAGGAAACTTATCGGTGAATCTTGGCTTATTCCCTGCTATTGGTGCTGATGTTTGTAGATAATTTTGCCCTAACTGATCGAAGTCAAGTTGTTTGGATGCAATCACCATATCAGTACGGGAGACCTTAGAGTTGGTTTTGATGTTTTGCAAACCATGTTGAACGCTTTTATTTAACTGTTTTAATTCGCCGGCTGCTTTTACATCGGAGTGACTGGTGATCACTCGATCCAGCAAGGTCGTTCCTGAGCGGGGAAGTCCAACGATGAAAATTGGCTTATCAGTTAGATTTTGATTCGATTTTTGATTAACAAACTCTTGGCTATATTCAACTTGAATCTGACGCATAAAATCAATATCAGACTGAACGTCATAATTAAAACAGCTTCGAAATAAATCAGCACCTTTATGACGCGCCTCGAAGCTTTCATCATATTGTTGGCAATCTTCTAATTCTTTTGCTAATGCGAAATAAATTTTCGCCTTTTCTTGTTTAGAAAAGC
>JAGRJO010000132.1 GCA_020442725.1 Lysobacterales bacterium | reverse complement strand
AAAAAACGGGATCATAAAGCAGTTCCAACCTGGAACTACACAGCTGTCCATGCTCGCGGACTGATAAAGTTTATTCATGATAAAGATTGGCTTTTAGAACATTTGACAAATCTCAGCAATTTTAATGAACAAAATATGCCAAAACCCTGGCATTTATCCGAAGCACCTGAGGATTATATCAAATCCATGTTGCCTGCAATTGTTGGCTTTGAAATGGAGATTACCAACATGAGCGGACAATCTAAAATGAGTCAGAACCATAATGAGGAAAATCGTCAAGGTGTAATTAGCGGTTTGCAATCTCAGAATAAAGAGAATGTGGCAACTTGGGTCAAAAATCCTGACATGAGTTAATAAAGTCAGTTAAAATTCAGCTTTTTTAATCCAAAACCATTCATGTACAGTCTGAACAGCGAACCTTTTAAACTGGAAAGAGATGTTGAAGCCATCATTGTTCCTGATGGGCAATCAATCAACCTGCCAGCCGGAACCGTCGGTTATATCACTCAGTCTTTAGGCGGGAGCTTTACTGTTTTTATTGATGGAAGCATGTTCATGATCCTGGGGCACAATGCGGATGCACTTGGCAAAGAGCCCATGCCATTACCGCAGATTAAGGAAAATGCTAACAAAGATGAAATTGAAGAAGCAGTTTGGGAACAATTGAATAATGTTTATGACCCTGAAATTCCTGTCAGTATTGTGGAATTGGGGCTCGTTTACAAATGTGAAGTAAACGAAAACGAGAAAGGTAAATATGATGCCTTTGTTGAAATGACACTGACAGCACCCGGTTGCGGAATGGGCGATGTTTTATTGACAGACGCCAAAACCAAAATCAAACTCATCCAGAAAATTGATGATGTCGAGTGTAAAATCACATTCGACCCACCCTGGGATAAGTCCATGATGTCAGAAGCTGCCAAACTGGAAACTGGAATGTTTTGATATGAACCATGAAGAACCTGAAGATATGAATGATGTGTCATTCCGAGTAGACGAAGTAATCCGAGGAACTTAGTTTAAGTGGCTTTGGGGTTAGAGATTTCTCCACTCGCTACGCTCGGTCGAAATGACAAGTTTTTTTAGTTTGGCTTGCTCAAGAATTCGCCATCATCCCTATAGTATAGAGACTTTCATCAAACTTCATGACCTTAATGCACTACATGGTAAAAAAATAACTTCTCAATAAATTCTTACAACTTTCCCACAAACTCAAAATCAATTTTTCGTTCATCAACTGAAACACCGGCAACTTTAATCCGAACCTTATCTGCTAATTGAAATTTAGATCCGGAGCGTTGTCCGACCAGTTTGTGTTGAATGCTATCATGATGATAATAGTCATTTGGCAATGATGTGACATGAATCAAGCCATCAACCATCACGTTATCCAGCGTCACAAAAACGCCAAAATGCACCACGCCTGAAATTTTACCGGTAAATTCTTCGCCAATATAATTTTGCATATACATGCATTTGAGACGAGAATCTACATCGCGAGAAGCATTTTCAGCACGTCGCTCATTGTGTGAACATTGAACACACATAGCTTCTGCTTTTTCCGGCGAATAAATAAATCGTTTCGGCTTGCTGGTTTTAACGATGTAATCAATCGCCCGGTGTACCATTAAATCAGGATATCGACGAATCGGCGAGGTAAAGTGAGCATAATGCGTCAATGAAAGCCCAAAATGACCCTTGTTGACTGATTCATAACTGGCAAGGCTTTGAGAACGTAACAGCACGCTTTCAATCAAAGACTTATCGTCACGGTTTTTCACCAGTTCAATAATTCGTTCAAAATCATGCGGAGAAACCGGGTCGCTGAACCCCGGTTTAATTCCCAGCGATAATAAAAATGCTTTTAAATCTGTCAGTTTGTTCAATGGCGGAGCATCATGAACACGATATGCCGAAGGAACTTGGTGCTTTTCAATATATTTTGCTGCACAGATATTGGCAGCAATCATGAATTCCTCAATCAATTTATGCGAATCATTACGTTGATAAGGTTGAATATCAGACACCTGTCCGTCTTCACCAATACTGATTTGCACATCGGTAGAGCTGAATGTAATCGCCCCTCGATTTTCTCTAGCAACCGCCATCACTTTGTATAATTCGTACATGGTGTCCAATGCCGGAGAGACTGTTTCATCCCATTTTGTTGGTTTTTCGCCTTCTGATAAATAATTCCAGCATTGCTTGTAAGTGATTCGGGCATGAGAGTGCATCACACCCCGATAAAATTTATACGACTCAATTTGCCCGGCCGAATTGATTTGCATATCGCAAACCATACACATGCGATCCACATGAGGATTCAAAGAACAAATACCGTTAGACAATTCTAGTGGTAACATCGGTATCACTTTTCCGGGGAAATACACCGACGTTCCGCGTTTATAAGCCTCTTTATCGATTTCACTATTCGGCGGAACATATTTCGAAACATCGGCAATCGCCACCAATAAATTCCAGCCTTTATCGTTTTTCTTTGCATAAACCGCATCGTCAAAATCTCTGGCATCTTCGCCATCAATTGTTACCAAAGGCGTTTCTCGCAAATCGACAACATCTTCGGTAATATCTTCTTCGGTGACATGATTCGGAATGTAAGAAACCACATTGTCAAAATTTTCCGGCCATTCATGAGGTAAATTCTGAGACGCGATCGTCAACTGCATTGCTAATTTGGAATCCAGTTTCTGCCCTAATACCGCAATCACTTCGCCAAATGCCGGGTGTTTGCGATTGGGATATTCGGTAATCATAGCTGTGACATAGTCACCATCATTAGCTGTAGCCTCATAACCGGATGGAATAATAATATCATCAATGGCATTATTATCCGGTTCGACAATTCCCTGACCTTGTTTGTGAAAAAATCGACCGGCAATGGTTGTGTGCGCTCTTTCCAGAATTTCGACAATAAATGCATCCTGCTTATTCTTCCGACGTCCGGATTGCAAGCTGGCAAGCACGGTATCGCCATCCATCACTTTTCGCATCTCACTCGGCAAAATAAAACTGTCTTCCTCAAGCTCCGGAGAAATTAAAAAACCAAACCCATCGGAATGAGCCTGAACAACACCTTTGATTAAATCAGTTTTTTCCCTGACACCATATCCACCCCGGCGATTGATAAACAAAGAACCATCACTAATCATGGCACTAAGCCTTTTATTCAAACCATCCAGTTGCTCTTCATTCTGAATTCCAATGCGGTCGGCAATTTTTTGCAAAGACAAAAGTTTTTTCTTGGTTTTTAAGAAATCCAAAATCGCCGTCCGGCTGGGAATAGGGTTCGGATATTTTTCAACTTGTTCAGCAAATTCAGGATCAGGAATATTAAACGGATTTTTCATAAAAATAGATTTTTCAAACTGATATGGATTGTAGCATATTTGTCGATTGCAGGTTTATTATTGTATCAGTTGTTTCGCACTTCGAATGTATTACAAGGAGATGTTTTGTATCTTTTTCCCAAATTAATAATTTATGAATAGTGGATCACACTAACTGTCATTCTGAAGAGTGTAACGATGAAGAATCTACAAAACAAAGTCTCTATTAAACTATCAAAAGTCACGACAGCCCAAGAAGATCCTTCACATTCGTTCAGGATAACAGAGCAAAGTTGTGAAAATTAATTTTAACCGGACAGTAGCGCTTTTAAGAGAGTGCATGGGGATATTTTAGCAGTTCTGTAATTTAAATCTTTTGTTTGACCGATTGTTTTAATTATCATAAACTGATGATAACTAAATCAAAGCGGAGAAAAATTTGACAAAAAAATCAAAACGGCTGGTCACTTTTCAGCAGTCACAGCACAAGTTAAGCCTTTATATATCTAATCATGACTAAGAGAAATCTAACAGATTAGTCTAGATTATGTGGTAGGAGACAATTTTGAAAATTACTAAAGAGGCAGTACTTCAAGTCTATGATTTAGCCCGTGATGTTTATCATGGAAAAATATCTAGAAAAAAAGCAGTTGAGCTAGCAGTCAAAAATGAAATTATGGGTACTGGATCTGCTCAAGATTATATTCAAAATTTTCGTTACATTATGAATGGTGTTACCTATAAACGTACAATGAATCTACAGGGTACAAAAGTTTACTTAGAACATTTATAAGGATTTTGGTAAACAAAAACTCCTACAGGCTCTTGAAGTAGTTATCTCTCATGTTCAGTACTACAATGCTCTTGGGCGCGGTAAACAGGTGAAAACTCATGAGCTTGTTGGCGAATTTTTGAAAAAACATCAACTAGAATCTCCAGGAATATCCTACCCAGATGAAGTTATAGGTGATGGACTAATAGAAGGAGCCAAAAGACAGGTTACTGTAAATGCATATGAACGCAACTCTAAAGCAAGAACTCAATGCATAGAACATTATGGAAATAATTGTTATATATGTGGCTTCAATTTTCATAAACATTTTGGAGACCTTGGCATTGGCTATATTCACGTACACCATGAGATTGATTTGGCATATATTGGTGAAACTTACGTTGTTAACCCGGTAAAAGATCTCAAGCCTGTATGTCCAAATTGCCACGCTATGCTCCATAAAACTAAACCAGCAATGCCAGTTGAGAAGTTAAAGGCTCTGTGGTTGGCTCGAAAATGTACATCACAAAACGATTAAGAGTGTTCACCTCTCCCTCGGATCTAAAGCATCCCTCAAACCATCACCAATAAAGTTAAAACAGAACAAGGTTGTTGCTAAAAAAGATGCAGGAAATATCAATGACCAGGGTGCGATTTCCACGTCTTGGGCTCCTTCATTGACAAGTGCCCCCCATGAAGTATAAGGTTCTTGAACTCCTAATCCTAAAAAGCTGAGGAATGATTCCACCAGAATCACCTGCGGTACGGTTAGGGTGACATAAACCACCACAATTCCCAAAAGATTCGGAATGATATGCCGAAAAATAATTGCCGGAGTGGATGCTCCGATAGCAACAGCTGATTCGATAAATTCTTTATTCTTGAGTGTGAGAGTTTGCCCTCGGACAATGCGTGCCATATCCAGCCAGATATATCCGCCGATCGCTGCGAATATCAAAAAAATATTCCTGCCAAAAACCACCATTAGCATTATTACCAAAAACATAAAAGGCAACGCATAGAGAATATCCACAATCCGCATCATTACACTATCAACTTTCCCACCAAAATAACCGGCAATCGCACCATAAGTCACGCCAATAACAAGACTCACGGCTGTGGCAACAATTCCCACAAGCAGAGAAATTCTTCCTCCATGCAATGTGCGGGCAAACAAATCCCGCCCCAAAGCATCGGTGCCAAAATAATGTTGAGTCTCTGAATTTGGTGGAATGGACATATTTTCCCAATCAATGAATTCAATTTCATAAGGCGAGAAAAAAGGACCAATCAGGACAGCCAAAGTCATCAGAATTAAAACCACAAAGCCGGCAACAGGCAGTTTATTTTTTTTGAGCCTTTGCAAAGCATAAAACATTAAACTCTTGCCTTGATTTTCATTCGGCAAAGTTTCAGCAAGCCCTAATAATAGACTTTTTTTACCAAACATCATTGGTTTTGCACTCGTAATTTAGGATCAAGCCAAGCGTATAAAATATCGACGATTAAATTAAACAAAACAACCATTACACCGATAAAAATAACTACGCCCATGACTAATGTGTAATCACGATTCAAAGCCCCTAAAACAAAATATCTGCCAAGTCCCGGAACGCCGAAAATTTTCTCAATCACCACCGATCCGGTCGTAATTCCGGCAGTTGCCGGTCCGAGGTAGGAAATAATCGGCATCAAAGATGGTTTCAGAGCATGTTTCAAAATAACTTG
>JAGRJO010000131.1 GCA_020442725.1 Lysobacterales bacterium | reverse complement strand
ACTAAAAAGGTAACGACTCTAAAGTTAAAATCTATTGAAAACAAAGAATCATCAATTGCACCTGTTAACGCATAAGTCAGTCCGGCGCCTTCAATATCTCCATTGACATCTGTTGATTCAACATCAATTGCAGATGTTTGGTTTTCCATCACACTGGCAGAATTTGCAGAAATAATTGTTGGCGCTTGGTTTTCAACATCAACCACA
The DNA here is from genome assembly GCA_020442725.1 of Lysobacterales bacterium. GTDB lineage: Bacteria > Pseudomonadota > Gammaproteobacteria > Xanthomonadales > Marinicellaceae > NORP309. The sequence continues at coordinate 5,654 of JAGRJO010000131.1, read as the reverse complement.
TCCATTCGTGCAGTAAAATAATCTTGCTCCAGAATAGCAAAAACTTTGGTAATATCAGAAAAATTTGCCGGTGCGGAATTATCACCAACCGGATCATTGATTGGGTTAAAACTACTCCAATCGTTCGCCTCTCCATCAATGACAAACAGGAACATTCCCCAAACCATTGTTGAAAAAAGCATTACTGATGCCAAAATCAATGCTTTGTTTTTGTATGCCTTCTTGGCAACAATAAAAACAATCAAACATAAAAATAGTAGTGATATTGTTGATAAAGTAGGTATAGGAAAAGCCACGTTGACAAAAATTCCATTTCCTGAATTATTCACAGTCACAATATCTGAAGATATGTCAGACTCAACTGAGAAGTAAAGCTTGGCTGTCGAGCTGGAACGAATGCCTAAATCTGAAGTGCCGATTTGAAACTCAAATACATCATCGCCATTTGCCGCTGTGTTAAACCCTAATGCTGACGTAACAACTGCACTCCCGCCATCAAAACTACCACCAACACATTCGTGATAAAGTGAACTACTAATTACCACCGGAGATGCGCTCGTCGTTACAGAAATGTAACCGTCAATACCATCAAATTGCGTTGCAAAATCGGGTTGAACAACACTACAACCGGTAGTGGTTTTGTTGTCTTTATCGATGTAGATGTTATAGGTTCTATTTTGCGCGGATACAGAAAAACTGAATATGACTAATAAAGTCAATACAACATTAGTGCGTAGCATTAGTGCCCCCTCGGATTCTTATTAGGATTGTTAATTATTGTTAAATACTAGCAGAAATGTGAATACTTACGGAAGAAAAATTTGACTTTCAAAGATGCAAACTTAAAAAAATATATGAATTGCTTCACATTTTGCACAATGATGGCATTTATTCTGACTCAAAATTGACTAAACCCATACGAGTCGCTTGCAAAGTTGCTTCAGCACGAGAGTTGATATTGAGTTTTTGATAGATCTCTTTAACATACCCATAGCAGGTTGAACTCTTTATTTCCAGAAGCTCAGCAACCTTAGGAACATTTATCCCTTTTGCAATCAGAGTCAATACATCCTGTTCTCTTTGGGTGAGTTGGTTTTCCTGCGGTTTAGGATTAAAAAAACCAAGAAGTTTATTAGCGATTTGCGGTGAAATTGGCAGTTGACCTTTTTCGATATTCAATAACATTTGCGCCAATTGGTCTTTATCCTGGTCTTTTAGAATATAACCCTTGGCTCCTTTACGAAGTGCATTGAACACATTTTGGTCATCATCAAAAATTGTGGTCATAACTATCAGCGTTTCTTTTTGGTTTTTAACCAAATAATCAACCACATCCATACCACTTCCATCCGGCAAACCGATATCAACCAAAGCCATGTCAAAATCTCTTTCCTTTACCTGATTCATTGCTTCGGAAAGGTTTATCGCTTTGAAAATTTCAGCGTCCGGATAACTGAGACAGGCAGACTGCTCAACCCACTTCATTACAGCAGGAATATCTTCAATGATTAGAATGGATTGCATCATATTGGTGTTTCAAAGTGTATGAAGTTCCTTTATTTTTTTGTGATTCACATAAAATTTCAGCATTGATAGATTTAACTCTTTTCTCAATAGTTGATAGTCCTTTACCGTGATTGGTTTTCAAAATTCCTATGCCATTATCCTCTAAAACAATGGTTATGCCATCATTTGTTTCCGAAAAAATCAAACGAGCCATGGAGGCTTTGGAGTGTTTGATAACATTATTGACTAATTCCCGCACAATTCGGCTGATTGTTGCCGGAATTTGATTGGATAAACTGCGTTTATGGTTCTCAAAAATACTTTCAAACTCCAGCTTAATACCTGCTGATTCCAGTCGCAATTTTGTTTCGGCATGAAGCTCATTGGCTAATTGACTGACTGAGCATTGAATATTGGTTGTAGTAGCAACAGCATTGCGTATTTTTGACATGATTTCTTTTGCAGTCGATTTTGTTTCTTCATTCGGTGCCGAATAAATCAATTCCAGTAACTTTGCTCCTACATCATCATGCAAATTCGCATAAATACGGGAACGCTCTTGTTCTCTCGCCTGTTCGATTAACAAGGTATCATTGATTGATTTTTCTTGTATATCACTTTTTGGCTGTTTAATTATCAACAGCAAAACCCACACTAACATCGTTGAAATTACAAAAGTTTGAATTTCAAATGTTTTCAACATCTGCAATGTCAATAAGACCAGGATTGCAAAATTTAGCACCAATGAAGTCAAACTCGGTTTTTTACCTAAATAGCTTCGCCAAATTTGAAGTATCAATAAAGAGACCGCAAAAATGATATTTAGAATTGTGATAAGTTCAAATATCAGAACTTTATTCATAGATAGGTTTAGTTTTCAAGTCGAGTTGCGGAACGACTGTACTCAAATTTAATTTCAGGAGATTTAATCATCACTTTTCTGGAGTGAGATTCAATCAATTCAGCATATAAGGTATGCTCACCATCACCAACATCCGCAATCAATTGAGAGTTAGAACGAACCTTGCCTCGAGCCACGCCATCAAGATAGAACTTAATTCGGTATTTTGAGGGCAAGTTGCCATCAACATGCACGCTTGCCAATATATTACCGTTAGCACTCGTTATCCGCGTGTCAGGTTTGGGAGAAACGATATTAAACTCTTCAAATTGATTGGAAGCCTGCTTTTTTTTATGTTCATAACGCTTCCACGAAGAGTTCGGCTCTAACTCATCTTTCTCAATTATAGTTAGTGACTTCACTGCATCCGCTTTGCTTTTATTCAATTCAGGGTCTTTGTCAGTGTAGTGAACTTGACCGTTTTCATCAACGTACTTATAAATCTGAGCATAAACAAAAGTCGTTGATGAAAACATCAAAACCAACAAAAAGAGTTTAGTCATATAAACTTATCCGGAAAATAATAAACTTTCCCTTTTATACAATTTAATCGCAATAAGTGCAAGCACCAAGCCCACAAATAATGAACCAACAATAGCAGCAATGATTGAAATTGTCGAAACCGTCTCACCTCTCATGATTTGATTGATGATTAGATTCTGACTAAGAACCGGTGTTGCCATCATCCATAATTTTTCCTTAACCGGCATAAAAATCAGTGCCATACTTGGAATCATTGGGATAAACATCAACAAGTTTACATAGGTTTGTGCCTCTTTAAACGACTTGCTGTAAGTTGCAACGATTGTCTGTAAAGACGCTGCCATCACCGTTAATGGAGCTAAAACCAATACCAAAATACTAACATTTTTTAAACCAAAATCAACAGTCATACCCAAGTCAGCTAATGGCATAAAAGGCATCGCTACTTTAAATGCAGCGATTGTTGCAAACATAGTGATAATACCGAATGTGATGGTTGCGATGAGCTTTCCAATCAGTAAATTGGATCTTTTAATCGGATTTAACAACAATGGCTCCAGTGAATTTCTTTCCTTCTCACCTGCCATTGTATCAATTGCCAAGTACATACTTCCTAAAAACAACCCAATAATCAAGACATAAGGAAGAAACGTCATGACCATCGCACCTTTAGATTGAGCCGTTGAAACATCATGATCTTCAACCATGACTGCTCTTAACAACATCGGACTCACTCCGCGAAGTTGTAAACGAGTCATGCCAATATTGCTTGAATACTCGGCCAACAATGCTGTAATTCGACTCTGGGTGACATTGGTTGCACCTTTTGCCGTTTTGTCATAATACAATTCCACTTTTGCTGGAACACCTTTTTCAAATTGTTCGGCAAATGTATCAGGAATAACCAAAACAGCTTCTTCATCTTTATCAATAATCGCTTGTCTGGCATCTCCGTTAAACTCTTTAATTTCGGCGCCTTTGCTTTTAAAGAATTTAACCAAGCTCGTTGCATTCGCAGTTCCTTGAACTGAAACTTTCAATTGAGCTTCAGCTTTATCTTTTTGCATATTGGTTATGAAATTCATCAAAACAACAAACAGAACCGGCATAAATACCGCACCCATGAATATCGAAGACATCACGGTTTTACGATCGCGCAAGTTATCCTTTATTTCTTTTTTTGCAACTGTAAAAATTTGATTACTCATGGCCTTCTCCATTTGTAACGATATGAACGAAAGCATCTTCAAGACTATTCATATTTGTTTGCTCCATGAGTTGTTTTTCGGTGCCTGATGCACAAACCCTGCCATCGTTAACAATCAAAATTTCATCACTAACAGCAGCAACCTCTTGCATCACATGAGATGAAAACAATATGCATTTTCCGCGAGCTTTTTCTTTCCGTAAAAAGGAGCGAACTCCACGAGTACTCATGACATCCAAGCCATTGGTCGGTTCATCGAGAATAATATTTTGCGGGTCATGGACTAATGCTCGTGCAATAGCAACCTTGACTCTTTGGCCTTGGGAAAAACCATCGGTTTTACGATCAATAAAGTCCTGCATTCGTAAATCCTCAACCAAACTTTCGATTCGTGAATTGATTTGTGATTCTGACATTCCATGTAATCTTCCGAAGTATTGAATATTTTCTCTCGCAGTCAAGCGTAAATAAAGACCTCTGGAATCAGGTAAAACACCTAATAGTTTTCTCGCTTTTTCAGGTTCTTTCTGGGGGTTGATTCCATCAATCATCACTTCGCCCGATTCGGGTGTAATTAATGAATAAATCATTCGTAAACTGGTTGTCTTCCCGGCTCCGTTCGCTCCCAATAATGCTGTCACTTGGTTATCCGGAGCAATAAAACTCACTTCTTTCACAGCTTTGACTTTACCAAAACTTTTACTTAATGCTTTTACTTCTATCATTGTTTTGGCCCCATCATGTTAATAAAAAACGGCTCGTAATCGAAGTCACTCATACACTTAGTATCCAGTTCATCTTCCGGATTATTTATAAATTGAGTGATGATGTCAGGCATACAGCCTTTCGGGAAAACATTATGTCCCTGACCTTTTGCTACCAAATGCTGTGAATTAGATAGTGTTTGCATCGCCAGTTCAGCAAATTCAGGAGGAGTAACCGGGTCGAGTTCCCCTGATAGCAATAGAACCGGTAAATCTGAAACGACAGGCTCTTTAAAATCCGCATCAACCGTGCTATGGGGCCAAACTTCACAATTTCGCTTAATCTGGTCAATGGAGTCTTCTCCAAATAAATTATGGGATTCCACATTATACTCATCATAAAACGGCGCATCCTCTGCACAAATAATTGAAATCTCAACATTGCTCATATTCTCTGATAAAAGGCTTCCAATCAAATTCCCTTGTGATGCTATCGTTTCCAGTTGTCCATGATTTGCCTTGGCAATAATTAGTGGCAATAATCGCATTGAATCGGGTGTATAAGCAAACATCCTGATTGCTATCGCCACCATTTGTTTATTCACGGTAATTTCATCATATTCACCGGTCATAAAATTCTGCAAGCGAATTTTGGGTTGATTTTCTTCAACATTGTCTAGAACTTGCCACATTTGCTGTTCCACATCGCCAAAGGCTTCATTGCATGTCGGTTGATTTTTGCAAAGTTCAAACTGTTTTCTTAATGCATTGACAAGATTTTTCTCATGGCTTTGTGGCATCGCTTCTTGTTGTGGCATGACTCCATCAAGAATCACCGAACGAATTGATTCCG
>JAGRJO010000130.1 GCA_020442725.1 Lysobacterales bacterium | reverse complement strand
TAAACAGGAGCGAATATGAACTCAGATAAATCTCTAACTAAAACAACCATTTTTCTTCATTGGTTTATAGGTCTCGCAATAATTGCGATGATTATTGTTGGCTATAGCATGGATGAGTTTAAGCTGCGTAGTTTATATCCAATCCATAAATCAATAGGAATCATATTGTTTGTATTCATTCTCTATCGAGTTATCAGACGTTTAATCAGAGGTTTTCCTGAATATGTTGCTGATATGAATTCAATGGAAAAATTCGCATCCAAAGCAGTACTCTGGGTGTTGTTGATTGGTACTTTATTGTTCCCAATTTCAGGAATGATGATGTCTGGTGCAGCAGGGCATGGATTGAATGTTTTTGGATTTGAATTGCTTGCTCCCAACATTGTTGATGGAAAAGCGGTTCCTCTCAATAAAGATATGGCGAAGTTAGGACATGATGCTCATGGATATCTCATGATTATTATGGGAATTGCGATTTTACTGCATATTGCAGCCAGTTTGAAACATCATTTCATTGCTAAAGACGCTACATTAAAAAGAATGCTTGGCAAAAAATAGTTGGCGCAAGAAAACAAAGCTCTTTAAATATCCTAAAGAGCTTTGAATTGAACTAATTAAGGCATAAAATGTCCAATCATGTGCTGTTTTTGAAACAGTCACTTCTTACGAACTTGGGGGCGTCATTGGTTTCGACGTGAGTTACAAAGTTTGTAGGTGCATGCCGAGGATGAAGCTAGCCTCGTAAAAAATGTTTCAAATGTTATAGTTGCAAACGACGATAACTACGCTCTAGCTGCTTAATAGCTAGCCCTTTTCTGATTCAGCTTGCGGTTTCAGAACAAGGGTCGATTAGCAAGATCGCTTGAACCGGTGTTTGGACGGTCTCGGGTTAAAATTATCTGAACTGGTCAAACCAAATCCTGATTGTCGGAGTTGGCACGACGAGACTAAAAGACAAAGCTAAGCATGTAGATCCTCAAATGGAGGACTGGCGGACGGGGGTTCGACTCCCCCCGCCTCCACCAAATTAAAAAAGCAGCCAATGGCTGCTTTTTTAATTTAATGAGTCTGGAGTTGAACTTCACGAAGTGACGGTTCGACTAAAAGTGCAGGATAGCACTTTTGAATGCCAGAATGGCAGCCTGAAAGGTGAAAAGGCAGGAGCCTTTTCATACTTCCACCGCAAAAAATCACTTTGATAAATTCGGGAACAATTTAATACATCAATTGGTAGTTAAATCAAGATTCTGTGCGAGCATTAAGTAAATAAACACCCAAAAACTCATACTAATTATTTCTGTCAAGTTTCGGGTTTTTTGCGATAAAATTCTTACACTCTTCAATCATACTAAACAAATTTCCAAAGCCACCTATTTGATTGATATCAAATTCCTGACCATTTAATGTAGATAAGTCAATCAAAATTGATTTATTGCTCAACTCTATTTTATATTTTCTTAAATACTTTGTCCAACAGTACCATGTGGGTCTAAGAGGGTTATGTGCATAGGCATTTCTTAGTTGAAAAATAATACTTCTTATTTTATCAAAATTGACTTCGCTGGATGGGTTTTTCTTAACAAAACTTTCAAGTGTTTTATCTAAAAATAGTATACATGTACCTAATGCTGAAACTTGTAGGTTTTGTGCATCTTGGTACAAGTCGCTTTTTGATAATTCATATTCATGCGGAATTATCGGGCCATTTGGATTGTCAATCCTATATCTTTTTTTAATATATTAAGATCAATTGTTTCATTATTTATTGCATGAGAAAGCCTCAGAGCAAGTTTCAAACATTCAATTGAAAGAGTAAATTGATTCAGTTCTGTTTCATTCATCAACGATACCACTTCTAAAATAATTTTAATAAACTGGCATTCATCTCCTTGGAGAATAATATCTGGATAACACTATCGTAGTTATTAACCCAAAGCAAAATCCAAATCAGCTTTCAGGTCTTCATAGTCTTCGATACCGACAGACAAACGCACGAGGTTGTCGTAAATACCAATTTTTTGGCGTTCTTCGTATGGGATTGATGCATGTGTCATTATTGCCGGATGATTGACCAAACTTTCGATTCCGCCGAGTGATTCTGCGAGTGCAAATATGCTGCATTTCTCTAGCATGGCACGAGTTTCATCGATTCCGCCTTTGACCAGAATAGTGACAATTCCGCCAAAACCACGCATTTGTTTTTTTGCTAATTGGTGTTGAGGATGTGATGATAGTCCTGGATAAATGACTTTTTCAATTCTTGAGTCCGTTTCTAACCATTGAGCGAGTTTAAGGGCATTTTCACAGGTGGCTTTCATCCGAAGTGGGAGGGTTTTTAAACCACGAAGTGCCAGATAGCTGTCAAATGGCCCTTGAACGGCTCCAACAGAATTTTGCAGAAATGCCATGCGTTCTGCCATTTCTGGTGTTTTTACAACTGCAACTCCTCCAACCATGTCTGAATGTCCATTGATGTATTTTGTTGCAGAATGCATAACAATGTCGAAACCAAAATCCAAAGGATTTTGTAAGTAAGGTGATGCAAATGTATTATCTGCAACAGCAATTAAATCATGTTTTTTAGCGAAATCAGCGACTTTTTGTAAGTCAACCAATTTCAGCATTGGGTTTGTTGGAGACTCTATCCAAATCATTTTGGTGTTGTCTCGCAATGCAGCTTCCATATTTCCTTCAACTGTCAAATCAGTAAATGTAAATTCTAACCCTGAAGAGCGTTTACGAACCCGATTGAACAGACGATTGGTTCCACCATACAAATCATCCATACAAATGATGTGAGAGCCGGAATCTATCAGTTCAAGAATTGTGGATGTAGCTGCCATACCTGAACCGAATGCAAAACCATTACAACCATTTTCCAGATTGGCAACGGCTCGTTCGTAAGCAAAACGAGTTGGGTTGTGTGTTCTTGAATACTCAAAACCTTGGTGAACTCCGGGAGAGGATTGCACATAAGTTGATGTTGCATAAATCGGTGGCATGATGGCACCGGTGACTTCACACACTTCTTGTCCGGCGTGAATGGCACGAGTTTGCAATCCGGAATATTTTTTTTCTAATTTTTTGCTCATTGGTTTTGATCTCTTCTTCTGAGGTAGTTCAACAGGTCAATTCGTGTAATCAGACCTATAAATTTATCATCTTTATCTTTGACTATTGCGACTTTCCCTTGGTCAAAGATTGGTAATAATTTTGCCAAAGGACTGGTTACTGACATAAATTCCAGATTGGTTGTCATAGCTGATTTAACCGGATCTTCAAATTTTGAATTGTTGTCATAGACGTACATCATGACATCGGACTCGTCGATGATACCAACAATATCATCACCGTCAATCACTGGTAGTTGCGAGACATCGTATAATTTCATGCGTTGATAAACAGTGCTGAGTGTCTCATTAGGTCTCATTACGATTAAATCGTTGGTCTGATAAGGGCGAGTGATTAAGTCGCGTAAATCTCCGTATTGTGGAATTTCAATGAATCCATTATCCATCATCCAGTAATCATTATACATTTTCGATAAATACTTATTGCCGGTATCCGGTACCAGTGCAACAACCCGTTTTTTCTCGGTTTGTTCACGACAGTATTTTAAAGCTGCTGTCATGATGGTTCCAGTTGATGAGCCACCCAAAATTCCTTCTTTTGCGAGTAATTCACGTCCTGATTCAAAACTTTCTTTGTCGGATACAGCATAGGCTTTGGTGACTAAAGAGAAATCAGAAATGCTCGGTAGGAAATCTTCACCAATTCCTTCCACTTTCCAACTGCCGCTCTTATCCGAAAGATTCTTTTCATTGATATATTCTGCCAAAATGCTTCCAACAGGGTCTGCGAGAATCATCTCGATATTGGGTGCGTTTTCTTTGAAATATTGTGTCAATCCGGACATGGTTCCGCTCGATCCAACACCAAAAACGATGGCATCTATGTTGTTGTTCATTTGTTCCATAAGTTCAGGTCCAGTTGTGCAAACATGAGCTGCCGGATTATCAGGGTTTCCAAATTGATTAATAAAATATGCATTGGGGGTTTCATCAGCGATGGTTTTTGCAAGGTCTTGGTAATATTGTGGATGACCTTTGGCAACATCGGATCGAGTCAGAACAATTTCTGCTCCCATAGCTTTGAGGTTGAATATTTTTTCCTTGCTCATTTTATCGGGAATCACCAGAATCAACTTGTAACCTTTCTGTGCTGCAACCAATGCCAGTCCAATTCCGGTATTTCCCGCTGTTCCTTCAACTAATGTGTCTCCGGGTTTTATGTCACCGCGTTTTTCAGCGGCTTCAATCATGGATAAGCCAATACGGTCTTTGATTGATCCACCCGGATTTTGGTTTTCCAGTTTCAGATACAACTCACATAATCCCGTGTCCAATTGATGAACTTTGAGCATTGGCGTGTTGCCAATCAGCTCAAGTACTGAGTTTACAATTCTCATGATTTCCCCTTAAATATTTATGATGACTTATTGCAGAATGATTATTTCTACGCGTCGGTTTTTTGCTTTACCGTCTTCAGTTGTGTTTTCAGCAACCGGAAAATCCTCTCCCATCCCAACAGCTTCCAGTTGTTTGGCTTCGATTCTATTTTTAATCAGTAAAGCCTTAACAGCTTCGGCACGTTCCTGTGATAGTCTTAAATTGAGTTTGGCAGAACCACTACTATCGGTATGCCCTTCGATACGAACTTTTTTGTCCGGATGAGTGTTTATAAACTCAACAACTTTGGAAAAATTATCAATGGCTTGTTGTTTAATGGATGATTTGCCGGAATCAAAAACAAAATCTCCCAAAGTCATAACCAATCCTTTGTCAGTTTGTTTGGAGGCAATAGAATTGAGTTTACGTTTAAGAGATTCCAGTTCCTCCAATGCCAGCTCTGCTTCTTGCTTGGCAAGGTCAGCTTCTTCAGCCTGAGCCTCAGCGTATCTTTTTGCGGCTTCAGTTTGTTGTTTGGCAAGGTCGGCTTCTTTTTGACTTTGTTCAGCCAGTTTCTCTGCTTCATTGGCTCGATCGTAAGCCCGTTTAGCTTCTTCTTGCTGGGCTATTAGCATTAAACGAGCGAGTTCGGCATCATGGCGAGCAATTTCTGCCTCAGTTTTAGAAATATCCACCTCAAGGTTATGTGCTGTTTCTTCTTCTTGTTCAATTTGGCTTTGTAACCATTGCTCTTCTGCGATCAGTCGGGCATAAGCGATATTGTGTTTTGCCATATACAAAGCCATTTCTCTTTCCTTGCGTTTGACTTTATTGTTGATGAGATCTTCAACGCTGGTTTTAGCTATTTGTTTTTCTTTTTTGGCAAAAGGCTTATAAGTTTGATTATCAACAAGGTTGTAATAGTCTTTTTCAAGGCTGGCGTAATCCAGTTCTGTTGATTGCTTTCCTGCCAGTAAGTTCGATGTGTAAAAGAAAGCAGATACTAATAAAATCAAATGACTATTAAACTTCATTGTAATTGTCCTTGTAAGTCGTCCAGAATCCTTTGTGATTCAATATTACTTTGTTTTAATTGCGAGAGTTGCTTTTGCAATTGATTGATTTCATATCGTTTTTTAACAATTTTCAAGTCAGCTTTAATTTCAGCAATGATCTGGCTAAAGTCTCTTTTTTTGCGCTTTTCTTTAAATTCTTTTGCCTGAATAATCTTTTTCTCGATGAAGCTGATTTCGACCGGAGCTGCATCAACATAGTTGAGCTCGTAGGCCTTACCTAATAATTTTTGCACTTCTTGAACTTCGTCGACTTCTTCTTTTTTGGCGTATGAGTGAGTTGCAACTATTATGATGATGCAAGCCGGAAGTATGTGTCTAAAGATGTTCATATATTGATTTTTGATTCCAAAAACGGT
>JAGRJO010000012.1:19358-23529 GCA_020442725.1 Lysobacterales bacterium | reverse complement strand
TCCCTTGTTTTTTAAAATCCATTCATCCAGCAAGCAATTTGCAGGACCGGTATCATAACCTGAGGGTTGCGGATAATTCTTACCAATAAAACTAATATTGGCAATACCGCCTAAATTTAAAATGGCATAATTCTTTGTCTCACTATGAAATAATTTCTGATGAATCACCGGAGCTAAAGGTGCGCCCTGCCCTTTATAAGCCATATCCAAATTTCGGAAGTTACTGACAACATCAATTCCGCAACGAGCCGCAATCTGATGAGGTGAGCCAATTTGAATCGTGTTTTTGTATTCACCATTCGGCTCATGAAAAATAGTCTGTCCATGTGAACCAATTGCAGTAATTTGTTTCGCTTCAAATTGAGTTTTTTTTAGTAATTGAATCACTGCATCAGAAAATTCATGAGCCAGTTGTGAATCAATTTGAGAAAGTTCCACAAGTGTTATTGACTGATTTTTTATCAGTTGTTGTAATTGATGTCGCAAACCACTCGAAAAATCATGGCTGTGAGTTTCAACAAGCTGGATTTTGTTTTCACCAATACCAACTAAAGCAGCATCAATACTGTCAACGCTTGTTCCGGAAAGTAAACCGATGAAATATTTCAAGATTCTTTTTTTGTGGCTTTTTTATCCTGTAGAGCAATCTGACCCACATCCAGACTTTCAAGTTGCGAAAATAAAGGAGTCGCAAATTTCAGATATTCAGGCATTTTATTTTTCGCCAACGGGCTGGCTTTGGGTAATTCAACAGTTCTCGGATTTCGGTGAACGCCGTTGAGTACAAATTCATAATGCAAATGAGCACCACTGACCAAGCCGGTTGCTCCGACTGTTCCAATTACCTGACCTTGCTTGACTCTCTGACCTTGTTTGACATTTCGCTTTGTAAAATGTAAATATTTTGTCGTTATGCCATTCGGATGTTGGATAAACACATGGTTGCCATTGAATTTATCATAAGAAGAACGAATAACCGAACCATCACCGGCTGCATATACCGGTGTTCCAACCGGAGCTGCATAATCAATTCCTCGATGCGGTTTCACTCTTTTTTGAACCGGATGAAAGCGTTTCGGGTTGAAATTAGAGCTGATATATGAAAAGTTCAAAGGTGCTCGCAAGAAGGCTTTCTTCATATTTCTGCCTTCTGGGTTGTAGTAGCTATAACCTTCGCCATCATCAAAAGCAACCGCTTTATAAACATCACCCTGATTGCTAAATGATGCTGCAATGATTTTGCCATCTCTCAAAAATTCACCATCTTGATAAATTTTTTCATAGATCAAACTAAAACTATCGCCTTCCCTGATATCCAGTACAAAATCAATATCCCAAGCAAATATATTCGCCAGTTTCATGACCATTGAATCGGTCAATCCGGCATTTTTGCCAGCATTAAATAACGAATTGGTAATCACGCCATTGGATGTTTGCACCTGAATTTCAACATCGTGTTCGATTGTTGACGTCGAAATTTCACTATCTTCAAGGCTCACAATTAACTCTTGTTGCTCAGAGATATTGTATTTCAGCTTTTTAAATTCACCCTGATCGGAAATATCAAAGCTAATAACCGCTCCGGGATATATTTTTGTTAAATGTTTGGTCGATTTATCAAAATGGATGATTTTGTACAATAACGACTGACTGAGATTTAAACTATCAAAAATATTGGATAAAGATTGTCCTTTTTGAACCTCAATATTTTTCCATTTGATCTCGTCAACAAGAGTTTGATCTGTCAAACTTATCAAAGGATTGCTGGGAATATCGAGTTTGAACTCTTTATGTCTGCTGATTTTATCCGTTGAATCAATGCTGAAAGCAAATAAAACTAACAAACTTCCAAAAACCAAAATTGTGATAATCGGAGCTTTTTTAACACTACTGATTTTCTTGAAAGCCTGGTTTGCGAATGAATTTACTGAATTGGTAAGACCGAGACTTTTGCGGTTTCTGTCGATAAAAACTGCCTGCTTATGTTTCTTTTTCAAATACTTGCACGCTTTTTCTTTGAATCGTTGTTAAAGATATAGCAGTTGGGATAATTCGTCAATGAATTATTGAGCTAGATTGTTATTAAGCGGGAAATTCAGGTAAAATACCTCACTTTATTTTTTCAAAGAAAGGAAAACAAATGTCACTACAAGACTCTCTGGATTTGTTAACTCGTGGTACCGAAGACGTCATCAAACTCGAAGAACTGGAAAAAAAATTAAAAAAAGGCAAACCTTTACACGTTAAAGCTGGATTTGATCCAACAGCTCCTGACCTGCATTTAGGACATACAGTTTTAATCAACAAAATGGCTCAATTTCAACAATTGGGACATGATGTGACATTTTTGATAGGTGATTTCACCGGAATGATTGGCGACCCAACGGGTAAAAACGTCACTCGCAAAATTCTCACCAGAGAAGAAGTCAACGAAAACGCACAAACGTATAAAGAACAAATCTTTAAAATCCTTGATAAAGAAAAAACCAAAGTCGCTTTTAATTCTGAATGGATGACCAAACTGGGCTCTGCCGGAATGATTGACTTGGCATCACGTTATACCGTCGCCAGAATGCTGGAACGTGATGATTTTTCTAAAAGATTCGGCAGCCAACAGCCCATTGCAATTCATGAATTTATGTATCCGTTAGTTCAGGGCTATGACTCTGTTGCCATGAAAGCGGATGTGGAATTAGGTGGCACAGACCAAACCTTTAATCTGTTGATGGGCAGAAGTTTGCAATCTCAGTTCGGACAAGAGCAACAAGTTGTGATAACTATGCCATTGCTTGAGGGATTGGATGGCGTGCAAAAAATGTCCAAGTCTCTGGGGAATTATATCGGTATTGAAGACGCACCAAGTGATATGTTCGGTAAAATCATGTCAATTTCTGACGAACTGATGTGGCGTTATTTTGATTTACTGAGCTTTAAATCCAATGCTGAAATTGAGAAAATGAAGCAGGAAATGCAGGACGGAAGAAATCCAAGAGATATTAAGTTTATTCTCGGTGTTGAAATTGTTGAACGATTTCATGGCAATCAATCCGCTCAGGAGGCATTGCAAGCCTTTAAAAATCAATTCCAAAAAGGAGCTATTCCTGACGATATTCCTGAATTAGAAATTACAGCAGAGAATGGTGAAATTGGCTTACCACTGTTATTGAAAGAGGCTGGATTATGTGCCAGTACATCCGATGCAATGCGTATGATTAAACAAAATGCTGTGAGTATAAACGGTGAAAAAGTTACTGATTCCAAACAACAAATTCAATCCGGAACTCAGGCTGTTTTTCAGGTTGGTAAGAGAAAGTTCGCAAAAATTGAGGTGAAATAATGATTAAGGTTCGAGGTATTGGTGGTGTTTTCTTTAAATGTGAAAACCCGGAAGAACTCAAACAATGGTATAACAAATACCTTGGTTTCAATCTGGATGAATACGGCTGCACAACATTTAACCCAACGGAGCTTCCTGAAAAAGCCTATGGTGTTTGGAGTCCTTTTAAAGCGGATACCGACTATCTCAAACCATCAAACCGTGGATTTATGATTAATCTCATCGTCGATGATGTCAAACAAGCCTTGGAACAAGTCAAACAAGGTGGAGCAGAAGTCATTGACGATGTTGTTGATGAAGAGTACGGCGTTTTTGGCTGGTTTATAGACCCTGCCGGTGTTAAGATAGAGTTGTGGACACCAAAATAAACATTAAATAACTTATGAAACATTACATTATGCGAGTTAAAGACAGTCACCCTTTTAAAAAATTTTTAACAATAATTGAAGTTTGTGGTTTATTAATTGTTGCTATCGCAACAGTAATAGCAATTGGACAGGAAGTCTATGTTATTTATAAACAAGGTAAAGTACAACTAGGTGATTTGCTTCTGCTATTTATTTATTTAGAGGTGATTACAATGGTTGGCATATACTACGAGAAAAATATGTTGCCGGTTCGTTTTCCGGTTTACATAGCTATTGTTGCACTTGCTCGGCATATTATACTAGGTTCAAATGAAGTTCATTCATGGGAGATGCTAGGAGTTGGGGTCACTTTATTAGTATTAGCTCTAGCAGTATTTTTAATCCGGCTTGGACATGTCAAATTTCCCTATGATGAAGAATATCATAAAAAACAACAAGAAGAGTAAATTTGAATGCAACACCTTTT
>JAGRJO010000012.1:12071-18309 GCA_020442725.1 Lysobacterales bacterium | reverse complement strand
CCAGAACGGTTACATCATGACTTTTCGCTTGTTGTTCTGCCAAATCCCTCAGGTAAACTTCCATTCCTCCGTGAAAAGGCGGATAGTATTTACCAATGTGCAGAATTTTCATGAATCCTTGTCGATTAATTTTTTATCTTTCAGAGCTTTTTCAAGAATAGCAATTTTTTGTGTAAGGCGACGAATCTTCTTTTCCTGCATGGTTCTTTGTAAATCCAGTCCGAGCATTTTTAGCAAAATAATGGATACCGCTAACACCAGCAATAAAGTTGGTGGATAATTTATTCCTGCAAATTGTGCAACTCGATCTACAATAGATGGGAAAATTGCAAGAATCATCGCAAGACTGGCTACACTCAACCACCAGATTGCAAAAGGACCGTGCAGATGATTTTTTCTAACCATATAAAATATAGTCAAAGCCAATGCTGCACCAATAATCAGTGTTGTAATATTTGCAGTTGTGAAATTCATATTATTTTCTCAGGCTTCTCAATCGAACCGTGCCTGTTTTGGCAATGCAAAGCATTGTAGTTTGTATCATGTATCTGAAAACCATCCACCATGAATAAAATATTTTGGATTTTCCGTTCTTTCGTTCAGTCATGGGAACTTCAACTTCAGTAATCACCATTCCCGACTTATGCAACAATAACAGAACGCCAACATCCTGATAATCCAAAATCGTCGCTGCTGATGAAGACAGAACTTTCATTGCTTTTCGGTCATAAATTCTATAACCGGAGGTTAAATCTTCAATTTTAAGATTTGTCAGAAGTTTAAAAAATCTCCAGGCAATTCGTTTTGCCTTACTCAATCTTTTGGTATATGTGCCAATAACCACATTGGATTGATCCGATTGAAGGGTATCTATCAACCTGTTAATTCCTTCGCTCATGTGTTGACCATCGGCGTCCATTGTTATCACACTATCATAACCATTTCTTAAAGCGTATTTAATTCCGGTTTGAGTCGCGCCCCATGCTCCAAGCTGAATCGGTAAAGTAATCAGTCCGGCTCCAAGACGATTAACAATTTGAGCTGTTGTATCGGTCGAGCAATCATTAACCACAAGAATATCGTTGAATCCATCCTGTTTTAACTGTTCAATAACCGCACCAATACTGGTTTCTTCATTGAAAGCAGGAATAACTATTAACGAATTCATATTTTACAGATTTGACAACGAGGCATAATTTTATACAATGCACCGCTAAACTGCAAACTTGTACTTCGAGGACGGTTAATTAATTGAAAAATCCAGCTCCAACTCAAATCAATCAAAAATCTATCGTCCTGCACGATATGTTTGATATTAAAGGAGGTGGAGAGAGGCTTGTCATTACTTTGACCAATGCGATTCAGGCTGACTTATGTTACGGCAAACATTCCAACAACAGCTTTCCCCTGGATATACTCCATCCTGACTTGATTCAATATAACTTAAACCTTAACAATAACTTACCCGGAATTCGTTCCATCTTTCTGGCACGTTTGTTTCAGAACAAAACACAATTTTTAAAAAATTATCAAAATGCGATTTATAGTGGTGTCACCGCCCCTTTAGCGGTGAAGAATCACCCAAACGGAAAGAATTTATTTTATTGTCACACTCCGCCACGATTTATATATGACAAATTCGATTATTATCAAAAGCAGTTTCCGTTATCTCATAGAATCGCTTTGAATTTGCTCATAAAATGGTTAAAACCAAGATATGAACAAGCAGTGAACCAGATGGATGTGATTTTTGCCAATTCTAAATTTGTACAACAACGCATTCAAAAATATCTCAACAAAGACTCAATTGTTGTGCATCCTCCATGCGATACCGAAAAGTTTTATTTTTCCACACCTCAGGATTATTACCTGTCAACAGGAAGATTGGACAGTCTGAAACGCATAGATAAAATCATTGAAGCATTCAAACAAATGCCAAAGAAAAAACTGGTTATATGTTCCAGCGGAGCTGAAGAAAATAAACTCAGACAACTGGCAAAAGGTTATAGTAATATTCGCTTCACCGGACCCATTTCGGACAATAAGCTCAAACGCATCATTGCTAACTCGATTGCAACAATCTACATTCCTGAAGATGAAGACTTTGGTATATCTCCGGTCGAATCCATGGCAGCCGGCAAACCCGTCATTTGCAGCGGAATCGGCGGACCTACCGAAACCATCGTTAACGGTGAAAACGGGCTTTACATTGATGAAGAAAATATTGTTGAGAGCCTGATTGACTGTGTCAATAAACTCGACATCAATACCGCCATAAAAATGCAAAAAGCATGCGAAGGCCGAGCTGAATTGTTCAATGAGAAGAAGTTTATTGAAGGAATTTCTCAGTATTTGTAAAAGCGTGCATGTTTGTTACCGCTAAGTTTATTCCATCCCAATTTGTGTTATTTGTTATTCTCTATTATTTTTTTACCAAAAATTATTTCTGTTTTTCATATTTTATTTATTGTTTTTCAATAAATTTATATCTATAATCAGCAATTTTTAAGAGAAACAAAATGAAAACACAAACAATTCTCAGTATTATGCATTTTTTAGCTTGGTTTGTATTTATTGCATTACTCATCAAGGCAGGTGCTATTCTAACCACATATATAATCAGTTGGTTTAACGACATAGCAGCAGAGAAAATGTATTTCGACTTAGACCTATCCATGTATAAAGCCTACAGCTCAATCCACTATTCTTTCATTGTATTCAATAAAGTTGTTTTGATTATTGCTCAAGCTTATGTTGCTTTATTGATGACTGATTTGTTGAAAGGTTTCAATTTAACAAATCCATTTAATAATTCAACTGTCCGCTTAATGGAGAAAATTTGCTTTTCCATCTTGGTTATTTGGGCATTGTCTATCTTACACAATGCTTACTTAAAAGCTCTGGAAAACGCCATAGGAATAAGCGCTGAATACCTCGATGGATCTTATCTATTGTGGTCAGCTCTGGTTTATGTATTGGCTCAGGTGTTCAAAAGAGGTGTTGAAATTCAAACTGAAAACCAATATACCATATAACCATGCCAGTTATTATTAACCTCGATGTGATGATGGCAAAACGAAAAATGTCATTGAATGAGTTGTCCGAAAAAGTGGGAATCACTTTATCGAACCTCTCAATTTTAAAAACAGGCAAAGCCAAAGCGATCAGATTCAGTACTCTGGAATTAATATGTGAAGTCTTGGAATGTCAACCCGGGGATTTGTTGGAGTATAGGAAATCTTAAACAATTAGTGTACTTTTGCTCTCTGGCAAGGCGTTTTTAGCACAGAATGTGAGCATATGTTCAAATATGTGACCATTCGAGTACAACTATAACGCCGCTATGGAAATTAAAATTAACACTTATAATGCGTCTAAATATTTTAGTTCATTAGGGGTAATATGATTACATCAGAACAAGGTATTATAGCGCGCAAGATGTGAGCATATGGTTAATATGTGACCATCTGAGCACTATAATACTGCAGTTATGGTGTGAGCAGATTGTTCATAATGAATCTAAAAATCGTTCGGCATCGAGCGCCGCCATACACCCCGTCCCTGCTGAAGTAATAGCCTGACGATAAATATGATCCGAAACATCACCGGCGGCATAAACACCTTCTACAGAGGTCTGTGTGGCATTGCCGTTTTGTCCGCTTTGAACTTTGAGGTAACCATGATTCATTTCCAGTTGTCCTTCAAAAATCTTGGTGTTTGGGCTGTGTCCTATGGCAACGAAAACTCCATCCACTTCAATGTGTCTGATTTCACCGCTGTTTTTGTCTTTCACATTAATGCCAGTAACGCCCATCTTGTCACCAACAACCTCATCCAGATTATTGTTCCAGACAAATTCTATATTGCCGTTGGCTGCTTTTTCTTTAATTCTATCAATCAGAATTTTTTCGGAACGAAGTTCATCCCTACGATGCACCAGATAAACTTTTGAGGCAATATTTGAAAGATACAGAGCCTCTTCAACAGCGGTATTTCCACCACCGATAACCGCTACAGGCTTATCACGATAGAAAAAACCATCGCAAGTGGCACAAGCAGAAACACCTTTGCCTTTGAACGCTTCTTCGGATTCCAGTCCCAAATACTTGGCACTCGCTCCGGTTGCAATAATCAAGGCATCACAACTATAGGTTGCAGAATCCCCTTTCAAAATAAAAGGTTTTTGTTGTAATTCCACAGAATTGATGTAATCAAATATCATTTGAGTGTTAAATTTTTCAGCATGTTTCAACATACGAGCCATCAATTCAGGTCCTTGCATATCATCAGGGTCGCCCGGCCAATTTTCCACTTCTGTCGTCGTCATTAACTGTCCGCCCTGCTCGATTCCGGTAATTACAACCGGATTCAGGTTTGCCCTTGCTGCATAAATTGCTGCCGTATAACCTGCCGGACCGGAACCAATAATAATCAATTTATGATGTTTCACTTCGCTCATAGTATTCTCAAATTTTTAACTTCGGGTATTTTAGCAAATTCTAATATTTTTGCTATTATGATTTATTTATTATTTCATTCGGTTTTGTTAATAATTCCTGCTTTTTTCAGAATTCAAATCAAATTTAGGGTTGAAAAAAAAATCAGCAACCACACATTAGTACCATCTTAGAAAAACAAGCACACTCAAGGGCTTGTTGAACTTAAAAAACTTATTGTAGAGGTCCAGAAAATGTCAAAAATTATAGGAATAGACTTAGGTACTACCAACTCCTGTGTTGCCGTCATGGAAGGCAATAGTGTTAAGGTTATCGAGAACTCTGAAGGTGACAGAACCACTCCTTCAATCGTAGCCTATACCGATGATAGTGAAATCCTGGTTGGTAAACCTGCTAAACGTCAGGCTGTAACAAACCCTGAAAATACATTATTTGCAATTAAACGTCTGATTGGTCGTAAATTCAGTGAGGATGTTGTTGCCAAAGATAAGGATTTAGTTCCTTATAAAATCATTGCAGCGGATAACGGTGATGCTTGGGTGGAAGTCAAAGGTAAAAAATTGGCTCCGCAAGAAGTCTCAGCTCGTATCCTGATGAAAATGAAGAAAACTGCTGAGGATTATCTCGGCGAAAAAGTAACCGGAGCTGTTGTAACTGTTCCTGCTTACTTTAATGATTCACAAAGACAAGCGACCAAAGATGCAGGTAAAATTGCCGGTCTTGAAGTCAAACGTATCATCAATGAGCCAACAGCGGCAGCGTTAGCTTATGGCTTGGACAAAAAAGGTGGCGACAAAACCATTGCTGTTTATGACTTAGGTGGCGGAACATTTGACGTTTCCATCATTGAAATTGCTGATATCGACGGTGAGCAACAATTTGAGGTATTAGCAACCAATGGTGATACATTCCTAGGTGGTGAAGACTTTGACAAACGCATCATTGATTACATTGTTGAAGAATTCAGAAAAGACCAGGGAGTTAATCTTAAAAACGATCCTATGGCTTTACAACGCCTGAAGGAAGCTGCTGAAAATGCAAAAATCGAATTGTCTTCTGCGGAACAAACAGAAATCAATTTACCATACATCACAGCCGATGCTTCCGGTCCTAAACACTTGAACATGAAAATGACTCGTTCAAAACTGGAATCTTTGGTTGATGATTTGATTCAACGCACAATTGAGCCATGTAAAACAGCTCTGAAAGATTCCGGAATCAGCGTTTCAGAAGTCAGCGATGTGATTTTGGTAGGTGGACAAACCCGTATGCCGAAAGTGCAAAAGGTTGTTGCTGACTATTTTGGCAAAGAGCCTCGTAAAGATGTTAATCCGGATGAAGCCGTTGCTATGGGAGCTGCGATTCAAGCTGGTGTTCTTTCCGGTGATGTGAAAGATGTGTTATTGTTAGACGTAACTCCATTATCATTGGGTATCGAAACTATGGGTGGTGTGATGACTAAGCTGATTGATAAAAACACAACGATTCCAACTAAGGCATCGCAAGTTTTCTCAACAGCTGAAGACAATCAATCCGCGGTGACTGTTCATGTTTTACAAGGTGAGCGTGAAATTGCATCTGCCAATAAATCTCTAGGTCGTTTTGATTTATCAGGCATCAGCCCTGCTCCGCGCGGAATGCCACAAATTGAAGTGGAATTCGATATTGATTCCAACGGTATCTTGAATGTTTCTGCCAAAGATAAGGCAACAGGTAAAGAGCAACGCATCGAAATCAAAGCGGGTTCCGGTTTATCGGATGAAGAAATCGACCAAATGGTG
>JAGRJO010000012.1:0-11972 GCA_020442725.1 Lysobacterales bacterium | reverse complement strand
AAAGATGCTGAGATGCACGCTGAGGAAGATAAAAAATTCCACGAGCTCGTTAAAGCCAGAAATGCCGCTGATGCGATGGTTCACTCAGCAAAAACTATGTTAAACGATAACAAAGATGCGATTAGCGACGCTGAAAGAGCTTCTGTTGAAACTGCAATCACTAAAGTGGAAGATGCAATGAAGCAGGACGACAAAGCTGCTATCGAACAAGCGAGTGAAGCTTTGCAACAAGCATTATCACCGGTCATGCAAAAAGCACAAGCTGCAGCACAACAGGCCGGTGCACAAAGTGAAGCTCCTGCCAATAATGCAGAAGACGATGATGTTGTAGATGCTGAATTTGAAGAAGTTGACGACAAGAAATGATAACTTTTTCATAAAAAGTTGACTATCAATAAAGCCCTTTGTTTCGACCAAGGGCTTTTATATTTCAATATAACTAGAAATAATAGCGAAAAAAGAGTTTAGCTAAAAATGTCACACAGAGATTATTACGAAGTATTGGGCGTTACAAAAACCGTAACCAAAGTGGAATTGAAAAAAGCCTTCAAACGCAAAGCGATGAAGTATCATCCTGACCGAAATTCCGACCCCGAAGCTCATGACAAGTTCAAGGAAGTCAATCGTGCGTATGACACCTTAAAAGACGATCATAAAAGAGCTCGATACGACCAATTTGGTCCTGATGGAGTCAATCAGGGAGCCGGTGGCGGTGGCTTTCATGGCGCTGATGTTGGAGATATTTTTGGTGATATCTTTGGTGATATTTTCGGTGGCAGCGGACGCAGACAACGTCAACAGCGCGGAAGAGATGTTCAGTTTGAAGTAACAGTGGATTTGGAAGAAGCAGTTGCAGGTGTAAATAAGGAAATTAAAATTCCGACATTGACATCTTGTGATACCTGTCATGGAACAGGTTCTAAAGACGGCAAGAAAAAAACTTGCACAACCTGTGATGGTCACGGACAAGTTCGTATGCAACAAGGTATTTTTTCAGTTCAGCAAACCTGTCCGACCTGTAAAGGGCAAGGTCAAATGATTGAGAATCCTTGTAAAAAATGTCATGGTGAAGGTCGCCAGAAAGAAACCAAAACTCTCAACGTCAAAATCCCTGCTGGAGTCGATAATGGTGACAGAATCCGATTATCCGGTGAAGGTGAAGCAGCACCTGCCGGCGGAGTTCCCGGAGATTTATACGTTGATATTCATGTTAATCCTCATGATATCTTTCAACGTGACAACGATGATTTATACACAGCCATGCCAATTGATTTTGCCACCGCAGTTCTTGGCGGTGATTTAAATATTCCAACTCTGGATGGTGAAGTTAAACTGAAAATCCCAGCCGAAACCCAGTCAGGAAAAATGTTTAAAATCAAAGGCAAAGGCGTGAAATCAGTTCGCTCACATCGCACCGGAGATTTGTTCTGCAAAGTGGACGTTGAAACACCGGTAAACCTTACCAATCATCAGAAAAAGCTCATTAAGCAACTGTCCGAATCCATCCAAAAAGGTGGAAACAAACATAACCCTAAAGAAAAAGGTTGGTTCGACAGCGTGAAAAGTTTTATGGATAAGTTGAAATCTTAATGAAAATTCAAGTCGGAATTGCCGGAGCCAGCGGTCGGATTGGCAAAATACTGTGTGAATTGATTGAGCAAAGTTCAGATTTGGAGCTCAGTTGCGGGTTTGTTTCTGAAAAATCTGAATATGCCAATGATAAATTTAACACAACTTGCGAAAAATCAGATATTTGGATTGATTTTTCCACCCCTGATGCCTTTGAAACAGTCCTTACTCATTGTATTGAAACAAAAACTCCTCTGGTCACAGGAACAACCGGTTTAACCAAAAAACACTTTAAAGATATTGAAAAAGCCGCAGTATACATCCCAATCCTGTGGGCATCCAATTTTTCAATTTCTATCAACTTAATTCAACAAATGCTGACTCGCTACACAAAGCTGGTTGAGACGAATGCTGAAATTACCGAAATACACCATATTCATAAAAAAGATATGCCATCGGGAACGGCAATCACTCTTGCAAGAAGCATCAAACCTCATGGTATTATCAAAAAAGAAACTGAAAACCACTATCAGTTAGAAGATATTAACATTTTTTGTAAACGTGAAGCTGAAATCGCAGGAATCCATAAAATCGAATTAGACAATGACTCAGAACAAATAACGATCGAGCACTCAGCTAAAAACCCAAAAATCTTTGCACAAGGGGCTCTCAATGTGGCTCGCTGGCTTATCAAACAATCCAACGGTCAATATACAATGAGTGAGTATATTGAATCGTTGGATTAGAGTTTAATTGTTTAGAAATCTTTAGAAAACCTCAGCCAGTAATATCGGCCTGTTCCGTTGTAAATATGAGTCAGATAACTGTTGGCATCGGCTGTTGATGATAAAGGCGGTGTTTTATCAAAGACATTTTCAATACCAAGCATGATTTTTGAATCATATTGTTTCCAGTCGTATTCAAAATTGAGATCGTGGAATGTTGTGCCTCCGACATGTCTTCGGTTATTACTGCTATTGATGCTGGAAGCATATGTACACCATTGAAAATCTTCCGGTACAACTCCACCAGGTGCATTAGGATTGTTGGTTGGTACTATAGCTAGGTAATTGGAATCACATTCTTCTTCAAAACCGGAAATATATCGGGCTTGATAATTTATAGAAAAATCTTTGATTTTCATATCAATTGTAAAATTTGTTTTTAATCTGGGTATCTCTCTTTCCACATCATAATCGCCTAATGAATCAGCTAATGTAATTGAATTGATTACATGCTCTCTATTTGCACCTAAATCTCTTTTTATTTCGTTATTTTTGATATATAAATTATTCAATGCAAATATATATTCAGCTGAATCTGTAGAAACTTTATATTTCAGATTGTAACCAATATTGAATACATCGAATGAGCGGATTCCGTTTACAAATGTAGTTACGGCTTCATACGTATATTGATCAATCGGAGTAAACCGATCACAATAAAGAGGTTCTCCTGAATACCTGCAAGATGATCTCAAATAATTTAGCGACTCGAGTGTAACTAAATTATCAGATGATTGTTTTAATAATAAAAAATCCATTTCAAGGCCTTCAGACCATTGTGGTCTGTAATTGATATTTAGACTAAAGTTGTCAAATTTCTCCAAAGACAAATCATCATTACCTCTTGTGGAGAGATAATAGTCTTCATTAACAGGTAAATAATAGCTAATTAAGCCAATGAAGGACTCCTGCATAAATAATTCATACAACTTTGGTTCGTTATTCACTCTTGCATAACCAAGGTCAAATGTCAGCGAGTTTAAAGGCTTGTAACGGAAATGAACGCCTCCTGATAATTCAACATTGGTAAAATCATATTTACTCAGTTTCGCAGAAGTGTATAAATCCAGTTTTTTACTCAAGGGAACATCAAAGTCAGCATAAATTTCACTCACATGATATGAACCATCAAATAAATAATATGGATTAAGCCGACTCGAAATATTTCCATTAATGAGAGCTGCATCCGGCCTGTAATATCCGCTGTGCTTTCTATACTCATAACCCATTTCCAAATCCAAACTTCCAGAAGAAAGTTCTGCCAGAGTTGATGAAGCATGAAATTGAAATGATGTTACTTTAGTATCAGTTTCACTCAACCCTTCATAAGCAATATAATCCAGCATTTCCTGAGTGATTGTTCCCGAACCTCCAAATAGATTGAGAGGAACACAGTCTCCCGTACAATTGTTTCCCAAAGCTGTTAATACCCGTTCAGTATCGACTAATCCACTGAGGTTTTCTGTTTCATTGTTTTTATTAAAAGTTATATTGGCCTTCCATTTCCATCCTTTCCCGAGTTCCGATTGTCCTTGCAATCCTGCTTTATAGAAAAATGTATCAGACTCTTGATTTTCAAACCGATTTCCGAGTTCTACTATTCTTCTATTTATTGAATACAAACGGAAATCCTGACCATAATAAGGGTTATACGGATTCGAACTCCCAATAACAATCACAGGAGAATAATAATTGTAAATAGACATTGGATCAGGTGCCAACATTTGCTCTGATTTCCTTCGGTTAAACAGCAATTCAGCACTGAAAGACAAATCATTTGAAAGCTCGTAATTTCCATTCAAATAGAGGGAGTATTTTTCTTGTGGTGTTAATAAATAATTCTCAGGTGCATAATTGTATCTAAGTTCTCTAGTAAACGGTATCAAATCAGGATCATTGGGTTCGTTAAATCCATTCGTTCCTGTTAATGTTGTAACTGAACTATAATACTCACCTGTGATGGGATCTACAAATTGAAAGCTTCCTTGAGGGGTGATTATACTGCCCAAATTTACACCTGTTCCGTAAACAGGCAAAGCTGATATTTTTCTATCTCGAGCAAAAATAGGCTTACTATTAGAAAATTCAGAAATGATATTCACTCTTCCCTTTTCTGACTCATTTCCATAATTGATACTGTAATTCTGACTTTCTGCATCACCTCTTTCAGACAGGCCGTAATAGGTATCTATACTCAAGCCATTCAATGAATTTTCAGTAATAATATTGATTACTCCAGTTGCTCCACCGGTTACAAACTGCCCTTTGTTATTCACCAAATGTATTTCGACACGCTCAATAATTGATATTGGAATATTGGTAAAATCAAATGTACCATATACAGTTTTTTTTAGCCTGCTGCCATTAAGCAACACTAATAAATCACCACCGAAACCCAAGTTGTTAAAAGTGACAGTCACCGAACCATCACCACCGTTAGTAAAACGATTCCTGGAATCCCCGTTCGCAATCACCATTTCATTCAGAGCTTCTCCTAAGCCGTTATAACCGC
Organism: Lysobacterales bacterium; assembly: GCA_020442725.1. GTDB lineage: Bacteria > Pseudomonadota > Gammaproteobacteria > Xanthomonadales > Marinicellaceae > NORP309. The sequence goes on along the minus strand of JAGRJO010000012.1, from coordinate 7,106 downwards.
TTTTCAGGATTTGCTCTTTTGTAATAACATAGTCAGGTTCTGTTGACTTCAATACATTTCCATCAACGGATACAGAAAAAATAAAAAATACAGTCAAAAAAATGAAATTAGATAATCTCATATCAATTCTCCCAAAGTCAAAATAACAGCTCTTAAAGCTATCTTAATTTTATGTAACTGAACCGAAACTGAACAAATAAAATTTTAGATAATCGCTATATCTTCAACTTACAAAATATCTATAAAATTTATAACGCTCTTCTAATTGGTACAAACAAATTCCCTGCTATCAAACCAATCGCCAATGCAACGGCAATTAAAAGTGCGGAAAACGCTGTTTGGATGCCGTCGATGGTTTGATTATCAAGCATAGCTTCCAGTGATTTGAAACCAATACTTCCCGGGACTAATAGCATCACACCCGGTATATGCATAATTGATGCCGGTTTTTTGCTAATCAGGGAAAATATGTTTCCTGCAATGGAAACACAAAGTACCGCGACAAATGATGAAAAAGGTGACTCGAGCCAATATCCGGCATAGCGTGAGCCCATAATTGCTATGGTTGCTGTTAATAATATCCAGATGAAATCCACATACTTTGCATTGAATAAAATCGTAAACGCTAAACTGATGATAATTATTGAGAGATAGACAAACCAATTGGGGACGGATTCGAGTTTATGAACTTCAACCGAACCGAAAACTTTGATTACAATCATAAAACCTAATGCCAAACCAAATGATAGCAATAGAAAAGTCGTTACCGCACCAGCCATTCGGGCACTTCCGGAAACTAAATGTCCTGTGGATAATTCTCTAATAGCGATGGTAATTCCCAATCCCGGAACAAGTATAATCAAGCCTGAAAGTGAAACAATAAAATGATCGATGGTTTGATAATAATGACTGATTGTCATTGAGGTCAAACCAACAGCTGTTGCCGCTATTGGCGTGTATAACAACGCCAAATGTTTATGTTTGGTACTGAAAAGAACTATAGTTGCCGTCATTAATCCCATAAGAAATGCAACCAGAACATCCATCCAGCTTCCTTGAAACAACCCTGCCAAACTGGCTGATGCCATGCCAATTGCGAATGCAATCATCGTCGTGTTGTAACGAGGTTTTTTCTTTGATATCGTGTTAATTTCCTCGTAGGCATCGACAATATCAATTTCATCATTGTGTAGTCGCTCAATAACATGATTCAACTCACTGAGTTTTTCTAAGTCGACATCCTTGGGAGTTGTTCGAACCATGTAAGTTCGTTGGACTTCTTCATCTCCAAGAGTTGCAAATAATGCAGTTGGCATGGCAAAAAAATTGCCTTCCATCTGAAATTTTTCCAGCAAAACTTCCATTGAGCTTTCCAAACGGTGAGCCGGAGCTCCTGCTTCTGAAATCGCTTTCGCCATTTTCAACAAAACTTTGGATTGCTTGCGTCTGATATCTCTGGTTAATCGTGTCATGATTTTGAGTATTTAATAAGTCGATAAAACAACAATGCAAAAAACAAACCGGAATAAATTAATGGCTCAACCAAGTCTGCTTTTACCAGCCAAATAAAGTGTAAACATGCCAGAATCGCAATCAGATAAATGCTTTTATGAAGCGTTTTCCATTTTTTACCCAAACGTCTTAACATTCCATTAGTCGAAGTGATTGCCATTGGGACTAATAATAGCCATGCTAAAAAGCCAACGGTAATATAAGGTCTTTTCACAATATCTTCCCACAAATGTCCAAAACGAAAACCCAGATCCAAACCCAGATAGACCAATAAATGCAAAGTTGCATAGAAGAAAACAAATAGCCCAACCATTCGGCGAACTCTTAAAAAGAAGACCTGCTTAAATAGGTTTCTTAAGGGTGTCAATGCCAATGAAAGTAATAATACCCGTATGGTCCAAATTCCGGTGTAATGCAAAATATATTCGATTGGGTCAGCAGTTAAATCCTGAATTTGATATAAATAAACCAAATATATCAATGGCATAAGTAAAATAATAAACAGAGCGAATTTTAAAATTTTCATGCGACTGATTTTATATGAGAAATGTGACTGAAACATCTCAAAGGGGAATTATTTAGCCTTTTTTAGTAGTTTTATTATTTTGTGAGTCTTGGAGTTAGCTAGTTTGAAATTGTTATGAACTTGAGAGTTATTGTTTTATGTTCAAATGTTTAAATATCTTTTCTCTATTTCACTAACGTTCAATGCTTCACTGACTAAAAAACCCTGAAATTCTTTGCAACCGAGTTTTTTTAATAATTCAAACTGGGTTCGGTTTTCAATTCCCTCAACAATAACTTCAAAACCGAGCTTGCGTGCCATCAGTAAAATAATTTCGACTAATGTATCAGCCGTAGTCACAACTCCGATGTTTTCCACAAAACTCATATCCAGTTTCAAAGTATCAATTGGCATTTGCGTCAGATAATTAAGTGAGGAATAACCGGTTCCGAAATCATCTATTGCTAATTTAAATCCTAACTTTTTGATTCTTAGAAGTTTTTCAAGAGTAAAATCAAAATCTTCCACGCCTATGGATTCAGTGATTTCCAGAGTGACAACTTGTGGATCAATTTGGTGTTTTTCGGCATATCTCTCTAACATTTCCAATAAACCGGAATATTTAAATTGGAAAAGACTAATATTTATTGAAACCGGAAGTGTTGTTAAGTCAGAAGATTGCCAGGTTTTTATCTGTTTAAACACGGCATCAATAATCCACTCGGTTAGTTCCACAATCATCCCGGTTTGCTCAGCCACAGATATAAAAACAGAAGGCAACAGCAATCCTCTTTTGGGATGATTCCAACGGATTAATGATTCCAGTTTAATGACTTCCTTTTCATCATTAAAAATAGGCTGGTAATACACCTCCATTTGCTCCTCCATTAATGCCAGTTTGAGAGATTTTTCTATATCCAGTTTTTCATTAACTTCTCTCAACATATTTTTTTCAAATATGCAAACCTGGTTTTTCCCTTGTAATTTAGCGTGATACATAGCGATTCCGGCATACTGAATTATTTTTTCGACATTATCCGTATGATTCGGAAAGATACAAATCCCTATACTTAAAGAAATAAAAAAACTATGCCCTTTAACCACAACCGGCTTTTTGAAAGAGTCGTGAATGAGTTGCGAAACCTGTAAACACTCTTTCTTTATTTCACCGATATCCTCATGTTTTTGAGAAATTAAAATAGCAAACTCATCACCTGAAACACGAGAAATAATACATTCACTACATAGTTTTTCCTGAATTCTTTCAGAAATTTTCACCAACAGACGATCGCCAAAATACTGACCCATTGAATCATTAAAAAATTTAAAACGGTCAATATCAATGTACAGAATCGCACCATTAGTGTTTTCTCTAACTGACTCTTCCAACGATTGTGTTAATGAATCGGTGAATTTAATCCGGTTTGGTAACTGTGTCAAAACATCAAAGTAAGCCAGTTTCTCGATTTCCTGATCTCTTTTTTGGTCGGATGTGATGTCTATTTTCAGACCAACAACCTCTGTTTTACCATCAACAATACGAGTGGAAATATAATCTTGAAACCATAAAACGTCTCCATTTTTAGTCACAGCTCTGTATTTCAAGGTAAACCTTTTTCCTGAGGATACGTTGCCATGATATTCAGTGAGAACTCGTACCTTATCTTCTGGATGAATGATTTTATTCCACAGTATATCCAGACTCACCAGCTCGCTTCGTGAATATCCTAACAAGGTACTCCCTTCACTACTGACAAAATCAAGTACCGGTTCTCCTCGTATATGCTTCCAAAATATAACCGGCTGTACCTCAATCAGTTTTTTATACCTACTCTCGCTTTCGCGCAGGAATTCATTCAGTTTTTGAATTTCCTCAGTTCTGGTTTTGACTAAATTTCGACTACGGATATCATTTCCTGTGATAACCAGTAATGTGGCTCCCAAAATTGAAATAAACAGGAAGCCGGTCGCCATTAGCCACCATATTATGAAGAAAGCATTTTCACCAAGATAACCTGGCGTGGCAATTCCCGTCAATTTCCAATCATTTCCGGCGTAGTTATATGACTTGGAAACTTTCCAGATCGAGTTTTCATTGGCCTTTATTTTAGATTTATAAAGTTGCTGATATTTTCCATTATCATTAAACTCAATGGTAAAATTAATATTTTTCAAGCTATTTGCAAGCACAACAACATCGGTATAGTTTTTAATCAATTCATTAAATTCTGCTGCGACCTGTCCTTTAGGAACCCAATTATCCATTGTTTGGCTGTCTGCAAACTTCTTTAGGGTTTCATTAAAAACTAAATCCGTGTTTTTCTCCAAATTATTAATCAGCCGAACCTGTTCAAAATTTTTGAAGCTGATGGAAATAAATATCATCAAGAAAGTCGTTACAATCAAGGGTAAAATAACCTTTAAGATACGAGGCTTCCAATCCTCTCTGGGAAGAGCAAATAAAGTTAATAAAACCGGCAAACTTATAAATACACCCACACTATCAGCAAACCACCAGCTTAAATACTCAAATACCCAATAATTGATTTCTAAATATCCTGCAAAAAGTAAAACCTGAACAAAAAGAAATGAAGAAAGAAATGTCGGAATTACACCAGCAAGAAGATACAGTTTTAAAACAGACTGGTATGTAAGGTATTTATTGGTTTTACCCAAAAAACGATGAACGAGAAAGGCACCGGCAGCACTTCTAAATAATGTAATCAGAATCAATAAAATGTAAAGGAGAGATAGCTCCATATATCCCATTGTTTCAGTAACATGATAATATCTGAAACAAATCAACAGCTCTCCCAGTGCTATTGCCGGCAAATAACGATAGCCCCACAATAATACAACACAAACGGCGAATCCCGCAACCGGCCAAACAGGTGTTATAAATGTGGGAGGAACTATTAATGGTTCGACTGCAATACTCAAACAAAAGAAAGTCGCAGCAATCAGCAGATTGTTTATAAAGTACAGAAATAACTCTTTCTTACTCAAGAGAAATTAAATTCCAATTATTTATTTTAAAATCAGTTATTGATTTAACCCCATCCCTATAACTTATCACAATTTTCTCAAGTTTGTCATCACCTAACCCTGCAATAATTCCTTTTTGCGTTTGTGAAAGGTAACTTTTCGTTTGAGAATACTTAAACTTCTGAATATTTGAGGAAGCATGAACTTCGATAGTCGCTCCAATAGGTGATTGAGTTTGTGATGAAAGTTTGATGCCAATCCAATTTCTTTTCTCAGATTGATTGATAAATAATTTTGCAGAATCTGCAACTTGAGTGATGACAATATCCAAATCCCCATCATTATCAACATCCCCATAGGCAGCTGCACGACCAACCAAATCCAGTGAGTTTAAATCTCCTGCATTCTCAACAGCAATATAAGTTCGCTCACAGTCATCACCACAGTTCCAAAAAAGCTGACTTTTTTGCGCATAGTGTTGGGCACTTTGTACTTTATTAATTTCATTTTCAACATGTCCATTGGTTTGGAAAAAATCTTGCCTACCGTCTAAATCGTAATCGAAAAAGAACAAACCGAAAGTCAATGCCAAACGACTTTGCGGACCAACTCCTGTAATGACCGACTCATCTGTAAAAAATCCCAAACTGGCACGATTGACATAAAATGAAGTCATTTCATTGGCGAAATTCCCAACAGCAACAGCGACATCCGCATCGTTTTTATAATTAGCAACATCTAGTCCCATCGCTCCGGTTGCTTTACCACCGGCATCATAAGCCAGTCCAAATTCAACACCTTGCTCTTTAAATGTTTTATTGCCTTGATTCACAAAAACAAAATTTCGGGTCGTGTCGTTGGCAACGATTACATCTTCAAAACCATCGGAATTTATATCCGTAAAGGTCAATGCCAAAGATTTCCCCTCCAAAGAGTTCATTGCCGGATTTCTGACAATAATCCCCGATTTTTCAGTGACATCAACTAATTGCCCATCAACATTTTCAAACAAACAACTATGAGTTCCGGGGAAATTGGCAGGTGGCCCATAAGCACGACCAATTCCATCAATTCGGTAATCTGCTGCCAAATCCAGTTCTTTCGACCATTGAACATAATTCAGAATCATTAAATCCAAATCACCATCATTGTCATAATCGAAAAATCCGGCACTGGTACTCCAGGCATCTGCTGTACAATCCAACACAGTCTTATCACGCGTAAAATTATTTCCAGCGTTATTGATGTAAAGTCTATTTTCTCCTACTGCAGTAATTACCAAATCATCATAGCCGTCATTATTTACATCACCCACCGCAATTCCTGTGCCATAAAACACATCATCCAATCCTTTTTCGATAGTTACATTTTTGAAGTTTCCGGAGCCATCATTTTCATAAACCTCCTGCGTCGAAGTACTTTGTGGAGAATCCCATACCCAAGAAGTGCTATTCACAAAAATTAAATCTTCATCGTTATCATTATCAAAATCAATAAAAGCTACTCCCGAACCCATCGTTTCAGGCAATAACCTTTCTCCGGTTGCTCCATTTTGTTGACTGAAGTTTATCCCTCTTTTTTCGGTTTCTTCTGAAAATAAAATTTCCGGTGGTGAAATTTCTATTTTTAACTTTTCCGGCGGTTGATATTCCTTTTCTACTATTTCTAAGGTGTTTTCTCTGGATTGGTAAAAGTAAACGATGGCAATAATAATCATCGTAATTATCAATACAAACCAGATTGATTTCTTAAAGAAGTCCGCTATTATCTGATCATTTCCTTGTTTTTTATTTAGTTTCTGCGCCATTGGACTCTCCGGTTTGTTATTGTTCTGAAATATTATTTTGGCTGATAAAATCTCTTACAGAACCAAAGTCAACTGGTTGTTTGAGTTGGTAGACTGCAATGTTTTCTGCAGCATGGTCGGCAGCCTTGTTTGCAGCACGCGCTTTTACTATCGCTACATCATGAGCATTATCATCAGTTTTATATTTTTCATGGAGCTTTTTATGTTTGTCTGCAAGAGTCAAATTGTCCGTTTCGCCCATTGCTGAATATAATTGATACAAACCAAAATGAGCATTTGCCAATTCGGGATTGAGTT
>JAGRJO010000129.1 GCA_020442725.1 Lysobacterales bacterium | reverse complement strand
TGTTTCAAATAGTTATCTCAACACAATTTCACATCGTTTGCCATCAATTGATCAAACCCGGATTGAATTCATTGCTTGCGGGCGTTCTGTTTCCATGGCTGAATCACCTTTTATGGCACTACGTCAGAAACGGGATTCCAGTTTGTCGATGTCCATCAAAGATGTGGCACAAAAGAAATCAGCAATTTGCGTGACCGCAGGAAATACCGGAGCGATGGTCGTTTTGGCAAAGCACTGGATGAACATGTTAGGAGAGATTGATAAACCGGTATTGGCAAGATTGCTGCCCAGTCGTTCGAAAAGAGCATTAATGCTGGATGTTGGTGCGACAACGGATGCCAAGGCTTTCGATTTATATAATTTTGCACGATTGGGTTGTGCCTATCAAAAAGCTGTTTATCAAAAAAACAATCCAGAAGTGGTATTGCTTAACGTAGGAATTGAAGACAACAAAGGTGATGATACGGTCAAACAAGCAGATGCTATGCTCAACGAATCCGATATCAATTATATCGGTTACTGCGAAGGAACACATTTGTTCAATGGTTATGCCGATGTGATTTGTTGCAATGGTTTCGTCGGCAATATCACCATCAAAGCCTGTGAAGCAATGGCATCCTATATCAAAAACGAAAGTTGCGATTCACCGAAAACTTCATTGTGGCAAAAAATTAAAAAAGGGATGCGTATCGTTGAGCCAGATGAGTATAATGGTGCACTTTTACTTGGTCTGGACGGTCTTGTTGTTAAAAGTCATGGCAATTGTAATGCCTTGGCGTTTACCTCTGCTATCCGGCAAGCCTATAATATTTCTCAGCATGATGTTATTGCAAGCATGAGAAAATCACTGGAGAATTAATACATGACAATTTATTCGAAAATTATCGGTACAGGCAGATATTTGCCTGAAAAAATCATCACTAACGCTGATTTGGAAAAAACACTCGATACCAGTGATCAGTGGATTCAGGAACGCACCGGAATCAAACAAAGACACGTCGCAGCCGAAGGTCAATACACCTCTGATTTGGCTTATGAAGCCTCATTAAAAGCTCTGAAAGCATCTGGTTTAAACAAAAAAGATATTGATTTAATTGTTGTCGGAACAACAACTCCTGATTTGGTCTTTCCAAGCACAGCATGTTTATTACAAAGTAAATTAGGCATGAAAAAAATCGGAGCTATGGATGTTAATGCTGCTTGTAGTGGATTTATTTATGCTCTAAGCGTTGCGGATAATTTCATTAAATCAGGAACTCATAAAAATGTTCTCGTCGTTGGAGCTGAAACGTTAACTCGAATTGTTAACTGGCAAGATCGTACCACTGCCGTATTATTTGGCGATGGAGCCGGAGCTGCGGTTTTGACGGCAAGTAATGAACCGGGAATCCTTTCAACACACATTCATGCCACCGGAAATTATGCTGATTTGCTGAAAACCAATGTTGGTCCATCGGTTGGTATGAATGAAGAAATTGCTATTTCCATGAAAGGCAATGAAGTTTTTAAAGTTGCAGTCACAACTTTGGGACGTATTGTTGATGAAACATTAGAGTACAACAATCTGGATAAATCGGATATCGACTGGTTGGTTCCTCATCAAGCCAATTTAAGAATTATTACAGCAACTGCCAAAAAACTCAAAATGAGCATGGATCAAGTGATTGTAACTGTCGGAGATACAGGAAACACATCTGCGGCTTCAGTTCCAATGGCATTGGATATTGGAATTCGTGAAGGAAAAATTAAACCGGGTCAAACAGTATTGCTTGAAGCGTTTGGTGGCGGCTTCACTTGGGGTTCAGCTTTGCTGAAGCTCTAAATTCAAACAGTTTTAAAATCAATTTCAAAAGGGGACAAAAAGATGAAAAATCTTGCTTTTGTATTTCCGGGACAGGGTTCGCAAGCAGTTGGAATGGTTGCCGACTTGTATGAGTCTTATCCTCAAATTCAACATATTTTTGCTCGTGCCAGCGACGTATTAGAACTCGATTTGATGGAAATGGTGGCATCAGATGTTCACAATCAACTCAATCTGACACAATACACTCAGCCGGCATTGCTCACTTCTTCGGTTGCGATTTGGGAATTATGGAAAGAAAAATCATCCGTACGACCAACGTTTATGGCAGGGCATAGTTTGGGCGAATATTCTGCGCTCGTTTGTGCCGGAGCATTAAATTTTGAAGATGCCGTTTTACTGACTCATAAACGCGGTAAGTACATGCAGGAAGCAGTTCCTGAAGGAACAGGAGCAATGATGGCAGTTCTTGGTTTGGAAGACCAGCAAGTGGTGGAAATATGCCAGCAAGCCGATGCCGGTGGAAATGTAACGGCAGCGAATTTCAATTCTCCGGGTCAGGTGGTGATTTCCGGTAGTAAAGAAGCTGTGGAAAAAGCAGCTGGACAGGCAAAAGAAGCCGGCGCCAAAAGAGTCATGCCTTTGCCTGTGAGCGTGCCTTCACATTGTGCATTAATGCAACCGGCAGCCGATAAACTGGCAGAGGATTTAGTCACCATTGATATCAAATCTCCGGAAATTCCGGTGGTTCATAACAGCGATGTTATGCCCCATATCTCACCTGAAAACATCAAAAAAGCTCTTGTTGAGCAATTATACAAATCCGTACAATGGACACAAACCAATCAGTTTTTCATTGATAAAGGCATTTTAAACATTGCTGAATGCGGGCCGGGAAAAGTTTTATCGGGCTTGGCAAAACGAACTCATCGTACGTGGAATATTTATAGTTTAAATACAGCTGATGGTTTCAATCAAGCTGTCAATGCGGGAGATCAGGAATCATGAAAATTTCAATCGAGAATCAAATTGCATTAGTAACCGGCGCATCTCGAGGAATCGGTGCTGCTATTTCAGATACATTGGCACAAGCAGGAGCTTATGTTATCGGAACAGCTACCAGCGAAGCCGGCGCTCAGACAATATCGGAAAGACTTGGCGCTCATGGTTGTGGTAAAGTTTTGGATGTCAGCAATGCTGAAAGCATTGAAAACTTGATGAATGAACTGAAAGAAGAAAATAAGTTGCCAACAATTTTGGTTAACAACGCAGGAATTGCCAAAGATAATTTACTCATGCGTCTGAAAGATGATGAGTGGGATATGGTTCTGGATACCAATTTAAAATCCGTTTACCGTCTGTCCAAGGCCTGTATTCGTCCAATGATGAAAGCCAAAGGCGGAAGAATTATTACCATCGGTTCTGTCATCGGTAGTATGGGAAATGCCGGGCAGGGAGCTTATGCGGCTGCTAAAGCTGGACTGATTGGATTCAGCAAGTCTCTAGCAAAAGAAATTGGTTCCAGAGGAATCACCGTCAATGTCATTGCCCCCGGTTTCATCCAAACCGACATGACCAAAGACATGAACGAAGATGCCAAACAAGCACTTATCAAAGATGTACCACTTGGAACATTGGGAGAAGCTCAGGATATTGCCAATGCAGTTTTGTTTTTAGCATCGGATATGGGTAAGTATATCACGGGCGAGACGTTGCACATAAACGGCGGAATGCTAATGAATTAGCAATGATATTGGGGTAGAAATTCCTTCTCTCTGCGTTATAAAATACTGACATACTGCTTGTATGCTCGTATTTCAAGCCTTGATAGAAAGAATTTCTACCTCAATCTAACTGCTAATTGAACTTTCACATTTTAAGCCTTGATTTGATACATTTTTCCTGCAATATCCCTTACTAATTGCACTTTACTAATTGAAATAGTTAATGTCTATCCAAAACTACGGTAAAAAATTAATTCGGGAAGGAGCTTTGAATTTCACTCCGCCGATTGAAATTGATTATTCTTTTGAGAAAATCTGGCCGATTGATTTTGGTGAATCGGTTGTATTTTATTCGTGTCGATTAGAGCAGTTTCAGTCGGTTTTGCACTTCTTTTGGCAAACAGTTTTTCATCAACGGGATGTAACGTGTTTGGAAGAGGCTGAGGAGATTATTACTGCAACTCAGTTTATCGACATCGAAATATCACATGCCAAACAAAAAATTAAGGAAATTTATCCAGATTGGTTTGAAGAAAATCAAAATCTCATTCCTAATCCAAAATGGACACATGTCATATGGGAAGATGATAATGATGTGTATATGGTTTTTGAGGATGAGGAAAAATACTACGCTTGGAGTTGGGATGTTAACTCCGCATTTGTTTGATTACCAATCAAAAAATTCAACAAATTTCTACAACTGATACTCTAACGTCAGTGGGGCATGGTCGGAGAATTTTTCGTCTTTATAAATTTCTGCGGAGATGATTTTATCTTTCAAATCCTGAGAGGTGATGTGATAGTCGATTCTCCATCCGACATTGTTGGCATAAGCTTGTCCGCGATTGGACCACCAGGTGTAGTTGTGAGGTTCTTGGTTAACAGCACGGAATGCATCGAGCAAATCAATTTCATCAAGTAGCTTTGTCAGCCAGGCTCTTTCTTCAGGCAAACAGCCTGAATTTTTTTGATTGCCTTTCCAGTTTTTGATGTCAATTTCCTTATGAACAATATTCCAGTCACCACAAATAACAAATGGTTTGCCGGAGTTTTTCAGTCGTTCAAATTCCTGTTCCAGTCGTTCCATCGATTGATATTTGAAATCCTGACGAATATCTCCCGAAGTTCCGGATGGAAGATAGAGTGAAACAACGGTCAGATTGCCTAAATCCGCTTCCAGCCAGCGACCTTCGTTATCAAACTCATCCCAGCCAATGCCGGTTTTAACGGATTGTGGTTTAATTTTGCTGTAGATAGCAGTTCCCGAGTAGCCTTTTTTTTCGGCATCATGATAAAAACAATGATAACCCTCGGGCATGAAAATTTCAGGTTTAAGCTGATGCACCTGAGCTTTGGTTTCCTGTATACAAACCACATCAGGATTGGCTTTTTGCAACCATTCAAAAAAGCCTTTCTTTTGAGCAGCACGGATTCCATTGGTGTTGGCAGTTGTAATTTTCATTCGGGTCGTAATTGTTTTTAATGGTGTCATATTATACTTATCTGGTTGTTGAATATGATAAAATTCTGGAATATTTTTCCGAGAATCAATATGGATGAAAATCTGATTTTAAATATTTCAATGTGGGTTGTGCCGCTGTCATTGGCAATTATTCTTCACGAAGTGGCTCATGGTTGGGTGGCGAATTATTTTGGTGATCCCACAGCCAAAGATTTAGGGCGTTTAACCTTAAATCCGGTCAGCCATGTTGATCCGGTTGGTACAATCATCGTTCCGGGATTATTACTGTTGACCAAAGCACCGTTTCTGTTTGGCTGGGCAAAGCCTGTTCCGGTAATGGTTCATCGTTTGAGAAATCCCCGAAAAGATATGATTTGGGTGGCATTAGCGGGACCGATTTCTAATCTTTTGATGGCGATATTCTGGACGATATTTGCAAAAGTCGTATTGATGGTGATGACCGAATCCAGTACATTGATGTTTTTGGTTGGTGTGGCATTCCGAGGGATTATGATTAATGTCGTATTGATGATTTTCAATATGATTCCAATTTTACCGCTTGATGGAGGCAGAGTTCTGCATGGATTCTTGCCTCAAGAAATCGGCGATAAATTTGCGAAAACTGAGATGTATGGAATGTTCATTATTGTCGCCTTATTGGCGTCCGGAGTTTTATCGCATATTATTTCGTCACCCATAATGTCCATAACTTATGGTTTGTTTTCAATGGCTTCGGGAGTGTGAAATGATAATTGCAAAAGATTTTATTCAACTGGCTTTAAAAAAACAGGTGTTGAGATTTGGAGAATTTACTCTGAAATCAGGTCGGATTTCACCTTATTTTTTTAATGCCGGACTTTTTGATGATGGGGAATCATTAGCTCTTTTAGGCGAGTATTATGCTCAAAGCATTGAACAAAGCGGTTTGCAA
>JAGRJO010000128.1 GCA_020442725.1 Lysobacterales bacterium | reverse complement strand
TGGGATCATTATCTTGTTCGGGGCATTGAAAAGGTATCTGGTGAAAATGCATTAATCATGTTTACTTACAATTTTAAGCGAGTATTAAATATACTGGGTATTGATATATTTAGAAAAATGATAAGATTGATGTAAGACCTTTAAAAGGCCATATTCACCTGAGTAAAAAGTCAGTTATTGAAGATAATGACAAGCAAAGCTAAATTTATAGCTAGTAAGAAAATATAAAGTAGTTAATCATAAATTTAGTACAATATAGAAAAATGAGAACAATCCATATTTACGATGATTTTTCTATATGTTATTTCACAGTCTCGGAGCGTGGGAACGAGAAAAATAAGTTGTCAATCTTTTTCACAAGTTCGGGTCTACCTTTAATTTGATAATTATTATCATTTAAAAATCCATTTGTTAATTCATAATCTAAAAAGTCCAATAGGAGAGAAAGATTGTAAGTATGCACTCATAAATAGTGTGATAAAATCAATAAACATTATATGTCACTCACAAGTAGGAGAAATAAGATGGAAAAAGAGAGAAGAATTGCTCTGTTAATTGACTGTGATAATGTCAGCCACAAAGCTATTGATGGGGTGATGAGTGAGTTAGCGAAATACGGTGTTGTAAATATTCGAAAGGCTTATGGGAATTGGAAAAGTCCGCACTCACAGGGTTGGGAAGAAAAGCTTCACCCTTTTGCTATAACTCCTGTACAACAATTTGTATATACCGCTGGCAAAAATGCCACTGATGCAGCAATGATAATCGATGCAATGGATTTACTCTATAGCCAACCTGTTGATGCCTTTGCATTAATGACGAGTGATAGTGATTTTACACCTTTAGCAATGAGAATTTTAACTAGTGGACTCAAAGTTTATGGCTTTGGAGCGAAGAAAACGCCTGCACCTTTTATTTCAGCATGTTCACAATTTATTTTTATTGAAAATTTAATAGGAGTCGAGCAGATTGATTCAGAGGATCAAGAACTTTCTGATAATTCTGGAGCCAGAAAACTGACTAGAAATGAATTAAGGCAGGATAGCGGGTTGGTCAGATTACTTAGAACCGCTGTGGAACAAACAGTTGAGGACGATGGCTGGTCACATCTTGGACAGGTTGGACAGTATATATCAAACAACAGTTCTTTCTCTCCAGTAAACTACGGGTATAAGAAATTAAGCGAGATTATTCGTATTAGTGATTTATTCAAGATAGCAATGAGGAAAAATAATTCTGTCATGTATATCAGAGACGAAAGACAGTAAGAATGAACTACAAATCACGAACTTGGCATTACCCATTAGAAAACGAAACTCAAATTATAGTTTCTTTTGATGGGATGCTGGTAAAATGGGTTAGGGATATTATTGAGAATCCAAATAATCATTTTAAAGCTGAAGATGATCGACGTTGGGGTGTTTATAACGATTGGCATCAAACTTTGGCAAAGTTTCTGAAAAAGCCAAAACTGGATGTTTTACCCGATGAAATGTATCAGGAGATTTGTACACATATCCGCAATAATTTTGATGAATTAGACTTTGAGGAATCCAATCGTCAGTATCTCGAATTACATCCCTCGTATTGGGTTCCTGTGAATGAGGTGATTTATACAGACATTTCTGATGGCGTAAAAAAAGAATATTATTTAATGGATGATTCTATTCTGGTGATGATTTGGGATCACAGCGATGTTTATGATAAGGAGGTTCGTAAAGAAAAGATTTTGTTTTCAGAAATTCTCGACAACCCTGAGGAATATCCTGCAAAAGTTGTCGAGATTGTTCAAAATTTATAGTTTTCTGATTTATTGAATCACTTCATAAACCGGGACATATTCACTTCCGGGAAGTTTCATACGCTTTTGTTCAACGAAGGATTTGAGTAATTTATCCAGTTTTTTCATCAGTTCAGGATTACCTTTGATTTGATAAACACCATGTTTGGCAATTTGCTTTCGTCCAAACTCTTTAACATTGCCTGAAACAATTCCTGAAAAAGCACGGCGCAAATCAGCAGCCAGTTCATTGACCGGTTGGTTTTGATCCAGATTCAGGTTTGCCATGTTTTTATGAGTCGGAACAAAAGGTGATTGATAGTTTTTATCAATGTGTAATTCCCAGTCAAAGTAATAACTGATTTGTTCATTGGAACGAAATTTTTTAACCTTTTTCAAACCTTCAGTCATTTTGATAGCAACCTTTTCAGGATCATCAATAATGATTTCATACAATTGAGCAATTTCATCACCCAAGGCAAAACGAACAAATTCATCAATTTGCTTGAAATATTCGGCTGATTCTTTCGGACCTGTCATGATAAAAGGGAAAGGGGCTTTTCTGTTCTCCGGGTGCGAAAGAATTCCGACCAAATAGAGAATCTCTTCAGCTGTTCCGACGCCGCCCGGAAATACGATAATTCCGTGACCTAGACGCACGAAGGCTTCCAGTCTTTTTTCAATATCCGGCATAATGACCAGCTTGTTGACAATCGGATTCGGTGCTTCTGCGGCGATAATTCCGGGTTCGGTAATACCGATATAACGACCATCGACAATTCTTTGTTTGGCATGACCAACGGATGCTCCTTTCATCGGACCCTTCATCGCTCCGGTTCCGCATCCGGTACAAATATCAGCTCCACGCAAGCCAAGTTGATAGCCGACATTTTTAGTGTATTGGTATTCGTGTTTTTCTATCGAATGTCCGCCCCAGCATACCACCAGATTGGGTTCTTTGCCGTATTGATGAACTTCGGCACGGCGTAACATTTCAAACACCATATTGGTTAACCCTGATGAGCTGTTTTCGTTGAAATTATCTAAATTGCGCTCGGTGCTTTGGAATACGATGTCTCTAAGAACAGAGAATATCGAGTCCCTGATTCCTGAAATCATTTTGCCATCGACAAAAGCCTGTGCCGGTGCATTGATAAATTCCAAATGGATCCCACGTTCTCGAGGTAAAAGTTTCACGTCAAAATCAGGGTATCTGGATAAAACCGCAACGGCATCATCGTCTTTTGCATCACAATTTAAAACTGCCAGACAGCATTTTCTGAAAAGGTCGTGAATTGAGCTTTTACCAACTGCCATCATACGAGTCACTTCATCTCTTGAAAGTAACGTCATATTGCCTCGGGCAGCGATAATGCATCTGTCGATGGTTTTTTCTTGTGATTGATTATTAGAATTGTTTTTATTATTGTTTGCCATTATTTCTCCTTTATAAAGATGGTTTGCGGAATTCAGCACTTTAATGTTTGATTTGAGGTTCCGCAACTTGTCGTTTTTTCTTTCGTTTTTAATTTCGTTATTTTTTAGGGTTGTAATTTTATTGTAACGAATCCCTTTATTTTTGGGCAGACCTACCATATTATGACTTTTCAGCAAAAAATCAAATCTTTTTGATATGACAGAATTAACTTTACTCCTGCTTTTTGGAGTTTTTATCTTGTTTTTTGGTACAAACTCCAAAGCAAGGGATATCGCCAGATCTACCGGAAAACGTGAATGCGTCAATCGTCGTTTTGTGTTTTTGGATGATTCAATCGCTTTGAAATCTCTGAAAGTAAAAACGTTAAATGGTCGTATTGGTTTCATGAGGAGTTATGAATTTGAATTTAATCACTTTGATTTTCAAAGATATCAGGGGAAGATTGAAATGTTTGGTTATCAGATTCTGTCAGTTCAGTTTTTTCATCCCGATCATATTGAATAAATCATTGGAATTTTTCCAATTCAACATTGTCAATTAAATTTAGCAGCTTCGCTGTAGCATGACAGTAATGAAACTGTTAAACTCTCTTTTTTTTTTAACAATTTAGTTTTATGAAATTTCAATCAGCTTTCACTCCGTTAAGGATTTCACTCATCGTATTTATTATTTTGGTCAATTTGGCAGGACTCATGGCATTTAGTTTTCCGGATGCGTCATGGTCAAGAATTACCGGAATTTTGGCGATTGTTTTTATTTTGATGTGTGTTTTTGTCCAGTTGCTAGAGCTTGTCTGGTTGTATAGTTTTAAAAAACAACAGGAAAATCCACAAACCAGAAAATCTTATCAAATGGCAATTAACATCTATTTGATTTTATTTCCAATTGGTTTTTTTATGGTTTACCGGGTGTTGGCGTAGTTAGTGAAAAAACTTTTGCTTTTATTTTGTCTGGTTTATAACTCTGGTTACGCTTTTGTAGTTTATGAAAAAACCCGAATTTGGGATCAGAAAAGTATAAAATTTTACTTTATAGATGGTACTCATCATCAAAAACAACTGGTTAGAAAGCATACAAAACTCTGGCAAAAATATACCGGAATAGAATTTATCTTTTCGAATAATAAACCACCAAATTTTAGTTTTAGCAATTACTTCAGAATTACTTTCAAGGGAGCGGGCAACCACTCAAATATCGGAGCAGTCAACGGCTTAATTCAATTAGCTAATCTGGCAGAAAACGAAATTGAAAACCAACGAATCATTTTACACGAATTCGGACACATGCTGGGGCTCAGCCATGAGCACCAACGATTCGACCGACCCCATGAATTAAATAACAAGGAGCTGATTCGTGATTGCAAACTCAAGCAAAATAAATCCGATTCCTGGTGTGAAAATAATTTTGGTGAAATTAAGCGAGAGGAGGTGTTTGTAAAATCATCTTATGATAGTCAATCTGTCATGCATTATCGTATCTCAGATATCACATCGGACTCAGGGGCATTGGATCGTATTGGTGATGAAGACCAACTGAGTGTTTTATCTTTGACAGATAAAAGATATATCGCCATGCTTTATAACCCTGAACTTTCTGATAAGGATATTTTGAGAATGCATAAACAGGATTTGCAAGATCAAAAGAAATTCATCAAAGAATCTAAACAGAATTATGAACAAAAAATTCTGCAATTGAAGACAGCTTCTTGTAAAGTTTTGGAGACAGGAAAACAAAGCATTGACGGAAAATATTGCAATAACGGTTACATGATAATCGGCAGTGATGGTTATAGTTTTCCTGATGAAAATATGGGTATATGCTACAGCGACTTTGAAACACTCAGAGACAAGATGAATCACTATGGCAATTGTGGGTTAACGATCTCTCAACTTGCAAGTCAGCGACGAAATTGGAATGAAAATTCCAAGGAGTTCGGAAATTGTAAACGTTTAGAAACAGGAGTTACCAATAATCAAGGTTATAGCTGCACAGAAGGTTATTCCTATGTCACCAAAGAAAACGATATGATAGGTGAAAAAACTATGTGTTTGATTTCATCTGATGCCATTTACAAAGAAATGCAAAATAACCAAGTCTGCAATATGAATGCCCGTGATTTCAGAATCTATAAAAAGTTGCAACAAGAACAACTCAAACAAAAGATGAAGACAAAAAGTTGTGAAATTGTGAATTCTGAATCTAAGAGATTCACTTGTCCTGAAGGATTTGAATATCGCATTACCTATCGTGGAAATGTTGACAGCATGGTCAATTCCAGTTGTTATCAATCCCCATATCAGGCAATTCATGTTATGAGAAATCTCTCAGAGTGTAATTGAAGTGTATTTGTTCTATTTCTGACACTTGTGTCAACTGGATATCAAAACTCAGTATTAATAATGGTAACTATATATTATTTTACACTAGAAGCCCAAAACAAAGCCAGCTTTAATCGCTGGCTTTTTAATTTAGTCTTTAGGGTTGAAGTCTAAGGCTTGTTTGAGGCTTTTATCGAAAACAGACTCGATGTTATTTTCTATTAATGGTTTACTATCAGAAGACAAGTCAGATATTTTGATTTTACTTGTCTCTTCTTTATATTCATCATACGCACCTGAATAAAACAGTTGTAAATCGACATCAAGCCCTAAATGTTCAAGTTTTTTGATTTCTATGTATTGCTCATATTCCTTTTTTGCATGTTCATCTGCT
>JAGRJO010000127.1 GCA_020442725.1 Lysobacterales bacterium | reverse complement strand
AAAATCATCAAAAAGGAAAATCAGGCTCAATTCAAACAGGCCAATGAAATAGTCTCATCTTTCGAAAAATCCGTAAAATCTAAAAAATCAGCACAAGTCATTAATAGTCTGATTGAAAAATTTAAGGATGAATGGAATGCTTTGAAAGTTGACAATCGAAACCTGCAAAACAAAGCCAAGAAAATCATAGAAAGCGGCGAGCAAAAAGCCAACTCTATGGCTCACTCTGAAAACTTTAAACAACTTAAAACCGTTGAAAAATTTGCAGAGATCTGCCAAAAACTGGAAAACAAACAACTTGATGCCGAATCTGCTCAACAAACATGGGAAAAATTATCGCCACTTGAAGATAACAAGTTGATGAAAAAGCTGCAAAACAGACTTGCTAATGCAGCTAACGAAAATCCTGACTATGCTGAACACGCCAACAATATTCTGATTGCTTCCGAATACCTGATTGGCGCCGCATCACCGGATGAACACAAAGAAAAACGCCTCACTTATCAGGTTGAAGAACTATCCAAACACATGAGCGGTGAAGAAAACCTCGACCCAATTCAAAAAGCCAGCAACCTTTTGGCTGATTGGTTCACACTCGGCGGAACAAATGCAAAATTCCAAAAATCCAATGAAAAGCGCATCAAGAAAGTTCTCAAAGGGTTGTTTGATTTAGTGAAAGGATGATTTTGGTATTAAATCAATAGGGTCTGATATTCAAGTGCCAGATCCTATTGATTGTACTAGACTGATGAATGACTAGAACAATCAGATAAATATAAACTAACAAAAAACCAACTATCTTCTCATCATAAACGCCAGTCGTTGAACCAAATCCACGTCCTGTTCGTTTTTCAGTAAAGCACCATAAAGTGGCGGAATGGCTTCTTTAATGTCTTTGTTTTGCAGTGTTTCCAGAGGAATATTGTCTGCTAATAACAATTTAATCCAGTCTACTAGTTCAGAGGTCGAGGGCTTTTTCTTCAATCCGGGAACTTCGCGAAGTTGGAAAAACACGCCCAGTGCAGACTTGACTAATTGGTGTTGAATATTTGGGAAGTGCACATCAACAATCGCCTGCATGGTTTGTTTATCAGGAAAGTCAATATAATGAAAAAAACAACGACGCAAAAATGCATCGGGCAGTTCTTTTTCATTGTTGCTGGTGATGATAATAATCGGGCGATGCTTGGCTTTTATTTGTTCGCCGGTTTCATAAACCGAAAACTCCATCTGATCCAGTTCTACCAACAAATCATTGGGGAACTCAATATCTGCTTTATCAATTTCATCAATTAGTAAAATGGCTTGTTCATCTGAATGAAACGCCTGCCAAACTTTACCCGGCTTGATGTAATTGGAAATATCATGAACCTTGTCATCACCAAGTTGTGAATCACGCAAACGCGAAACAGCATCATATTCATAAAGACCTTGCTGAGCCTTGGTGGTCGATTTGATATGCCAGCTGATGAGCGGCTTGCCCAATGAGTCGGCAACTTCCTGTGCCAGCATGGTTTTACCGGTTCCCGGCTCGCCTTTTATCAGCAAAGGGCGTTGCAATGTCACAGCGGCATTCACAGCCATGCTGAGATTGTCAGTCGCGATGTAGTTTTTGGTTCCGTTGAATTTCATATTTCACATTGTTAATTTTTTTATATAGCATTACAAAAGGTAAAGCGATAATGATTTCCTGAATCTAATTACCAGTTATGATAAGTTTTTCAACTGTCTCACCTGCCTGTATAATTATAGAAAAGGCTTCATTGTGACCCTTATGTTTACCCAAAGTTTGAATTTTTACTGTATAGGTTCCCGGGTTGAGGACAAATTCCTTTGGGTTGCTACTGGAACTTGTGTAAGTTCTGCTCCCTGAGACATTTTTCCCGCTGGATTCTTCATAAAAATTAACGGTAGCATCAACCAGTTCTCCATTTGCAGATTCAACACCTATCATCGCTACTCCACTACTGAAATCATGATTTGATTCAGTTGTGGAATTGCCTTCGACCTCTACATCATTCTTTGTAAAAAGTGTTTCCATTCCATCCAGTGCTAGAGCCTGATAGACAATCTTATACGTTCCTGCCAAAACCTCCATTTGTTGAGTTTTGCCATATGTTCTTGATTGAGCAACGAGGTTACCAGTGATTTGATCATACATTTTGACCGTTGAATCCCACGGCTTACCATTGTTTGTCGTTGCTACTTGCAGAATACCTCCATCAAAGTGGACATCCTGATGTTTGACCTCTCCCTCTTTCATCTCAACAAATATGTACTTTGCCGGAATATCACTTCCCTCGAGAGGTTTCACTTCAATTTCATATTTTCCTGGAGGCAGATAAACCCAACCTTTTCTGCGATATGTTCTGGAACCCTCCAGACCTTTTTTTGTAACAGCATCTTTAGGTTTAATCCATGCATCAACTGGCTCACCATTTTTTTTCGCATAAACCGAGAAGTTTCCATCCGGCTTATCAACTGTTAGTTTGGTTGCCTCAATTAAGACATCACTCAAAGCTTCTGCATTTTCAGCATCATAATAATTGCCATTACTCGCCTCTGTCGCACAAATTAATTGCTGCTTTTCACCCTCTTTCAAACCAAAACCAACAATATGCATTTTAAAATCTATACCATCGGACTGAGCCATACTCACAACATCACAAATATTACCATCACAAGATTCAATACCATCGGTGACCAAAATTATTGTCGCTTTGGTACTATTTACTTTTAAAGAATCGATTACCAATGTTGCAGAACGAGCCAATGGTGTTTTACCAAGTGGATTGATATCCTTTATTGCATTTATTACCCGTGTTTTATCTTCATTTGCAATATCTGCAATATATTCAATATCATCACAATCTCCTTTATTTCTGTGACCGTATGCCACTAATCCTATATTTTGATTTTCCGGCAGAGAATCAACAATATTTGTTAATACTTCTGAAGCTATTTCTTTCTTTGATCTGCCTTCAATTTGTCCCCACATTGAACCACTTGCATCATAAATAAAAAGAATCGGAGATTGTTTATCTTGTGCTTGCAAAATTGTGGATATGAATATAAAACAAAGAAAAAAGATGGTTTTTTTCATGGTTTATTCCCTAGTCTTAAGTGAAATAACTTCCTGATAATAACACAAGTTTATAACTTATCCAAAGCATCCTGATAACGCTTTTCGACAAATCCACCGAGGACTGTGTTTCCAATAATTGTCAAAGGCGTGCCTTTACCGCCGAGTTCTCGAAATAATTTGGCATCTTCATCAGAAAACTCAATATCCCTATCACAATAAGCCACGCCATTTTCTGCAAAAAACTTTTTCGCCTTTTCACAATAAGGACAATATTGAGTGGAAAACATGACAATATCACAGTTGGGGTCAATGTCTCGTGCTGAAACATCTTGATTGATAACTTTAATTTGGGTTTGATAGATAAAGTACAGCGCTACGATTGCCGCTCCATATAACAATCCGGGTAAAATGTATTTTTTGATTTTGTTCATTAACTGTTCTGTTGTGACTGAATCTTATTCGACAGATATTCTATTTAAAAGGTTTCTTTAATACTATTAAATTATAGAATTAAAAAATAACTATCAAGGCGACTATGAATTAACCTCGACTCATGTAGAATATAAACCATGAAAATCTCAAGATCTCAGCAAAAGGAAAAAACACGCAGAGCGATTATTGACTCAGCCATCAATCAGTTGAGTGAAGAACAAAGCTTTGCCGGTTTGAGTCTTCGTGAGGTTGCCAAACAAGCAGGAATTGCGCCAACATCTTTCTATCGGCATTTTAAAGATATGGAAGAACTTGGCTTAACTCTTGTTGATGAATCCGGTCTGGCTTTGAGACAAATCATGCGTAAAGCCAGACAAAGATTTAAGAAAAACAAAAGCGTTATTGTCACATCGGTCAAAACTTTCTTTGAGTTTACCCAAACAAACCCAAATATTTTCCGCGTATTGTTCCATGAAAGATCCGGCACAACCAAAGCTTTACGGGATGCGGTTGCCAGAGAAATCAAATATTTTATCGTTGAATTAACCGACTATATTCTGGCTTTAGGCTTTGATAAAGAATCAGCATATACACAGGCTGAGGCTATGGTTGCTGTGATATTTAATGCCGGAGCTGAATCCATTGCTGCAAAGCCCAGTCAAAGAAAAGAACTAGAAATCAGAGCCATCCAACAGCTACGCTACATAGCTGCCGGTGCAACATTTCTACATAAAACTGATACCCAATAACAATCTGATTTTAAAATCACCAATCACTCTTAGAGAACATTTGTACTCTACAATTTTTTGTCAATCCAATTATTTTATATATTTTTATGGGTTTTTATAACTTATTGTTTGTTTTGTTTATTTTTCAGAGTACACTTGTACGCCATAATTATTAAATTCAAAATATCATTCAATGTTTACAGGAAAAGTTAAGTTCTTACTCGAATCAATTACAAACAATCAGAGTTTAAAGGATTTCTTACATCCAATCACACGTTTAGTTTTCAATAAAAAACAAGATGCTTATTCAACAAAAATAATGCAAATAAGACACGAAAACGATAACGTCTATACTTTAGTTTTAAAGCCGCAAAAGAAATGGCAAGGCTTTCAGGCTGGGCAATTTATTTCCATAACAACAGAAATTAACGGAAGATTTTTAACCCGAACATTCAGCATTTCCTCTGCACCAGCTCAGTTCATCCAAGATAGAACGATTGAACTAACCATACAGAAACAGAATCATGGCAAAGCGACACCTTTTCTGGGAAATCTTCTAAAGCGAGGAGATAAAGTGAGCATTTCTAAAGCTCAGGGTGATTTCGTTATCTCAGAAAATTCAGGTGCAAAACTTTTTATTGCCGGTGGCAGCGGAATCACCCCGATTAAAAGTCTCATCATGACTTTAGCAAAACAATCCGATAACCCTGCAAGTTTGCTTTATTATGCTAGTAACGGAAAACATTTATTCAAAGATGAATTATTAACAATAGCTTCAAATCATAAAAATATCAAAATACACTTGATTGACAGTTCTGTTGAGGGAAGAATTTGTAGGGAACATTTGAAGAAATACTGTGCTGATTTTCAAAATCGCGAAGTTTATATTTGCGGACCAGGCTCGATGATTCAATTCACCAACGATTTACTTAGCAAGGACTTGCCTCCAGATCAAATTCATCATGAGTATTTCGGCACACCTCCGACTTATGATATTAATGCCGAACAACAAGGAACAGTATTTTTTGAAAAATCAGAAACTAAAGTATCAGGACTCAGTTCTCCAATAAAAACACTGCTTGAATTAGCAGAATCCAAAGGCCTTAAACCTAAAAGTTCATGCCGTATGGGCGTTTGTCATCAATGTGTTTGTAAAAAAACCAGTGGAGTAATTTACAACATTCTGACTAAAACATACTCCGATTCCGGTGCTCAAAATATCCAACCCTGTGTTTCTGTCGCCATTGGCGATGTGAATGTGGAGCTATAAAATGAAGTTATCAAAAGAAAAAGCCACTCAATTAGAACTCGAACTCAACCAAATTAGAGATTCAGTTGTTAACGACATTGGACAAAAAGATGCTGATTACATCCGCAGAATTATTTTTATCCAAAGGCTTTGCGAAATCTTTGGAAGATTAGCTTTCTTTGGGGTGTTACTGCATCCGATATTTTGGATTGTTGCCGTATTGTTATTAAGTTTATCCAAAATTCTGGATAATATGGAAATCGGACATAATGTTCTCCACGGACAATATGACTGGATGAATGATTCAACCATTAACTCGCGAAAATTTGAATGGGATATTGCCGGAGATGCACACTCATGGAAGCGAGTTCATAATTTTGAGCATCATACCTTTACCAATATTATCGGCAAAGACAGAGATTTCGGTTATGGTTTATTGCGCATGAG
>JAGRJO010000126.1 GCA_020442725.1 Lysobacterales bacterium | reverse complement strand
CCGTTAACGACCACTTTTTTTACGATTTTATCACCATCTTGCTGGATTGTGACTTCGACTTCTTTCTCCTCATGCACTAATTTTTCATTGCCTGCGGAGACATTAAGTGCCATTGCCATCGTTGCTACTAATACTTTTAATTTCATAATCTTACCTCTTGGTTATATGATATATGGTTTAACTTTTTGAAAATCCTCTTTGTTGTTGATTTTGCGTTGCAGCAAAACCAAATCCCCCAATAAATCCAGCTTGGCTGCCAACAGCTGGGATTTACGATTCTTGTCTTGAGTTTGCTGAATGTCATTATCCAGCTTCGCCAAATAGCTTTCGATATTGACAATTCTCTCGGTGATTTCTGAACCCGGTGGCGAATAAACCGGTGTTTCAGCAATCAATAATTGTTCCAGTTGCATGGTCCGTTTGACCAGTTCCTGTATCAGCAAGTCTTTTTCATCCAACGTATTTCTCTGCCAGAAAAATGCCAAACTTATAACGGCTACTGCCGCAATTGATAGAAATGTGACAAAACGATGTTTTTTAACAATTTTATTCTGTTTAAGCTGAGTTTGAATGTCCGCAAAAATATCTTTCGGCATTTCAATTTGCGGCATTTGTTTTAACTGCTGTGATAATTCGTTCATGACATTATTGGACTGCTTCATAGCCACCACCATTTTGAGTTAAATACATTTGAGCCAATTGTTTGGCTCTTGATAAATTGGTTTTAGAAAAACTGATACTTTTTCCAAATAAATCAGCAATTTCCTGATGATTCAAACCTTCAACTTCATACAACCATAAAACGCTGCGTGGAATTGTTGGAATTTTATTCAACGCAAATTCCAGACTAGACATGGTCTCATGAGTGTCCCGATGAATCTGTTTCTCTTTAAAATCAACATTTGTGATTAAGTGAGAGTTCTTTTTAATAAATGATAAAGTGGTGTTGATGCAAATTTTACGAATCCAGAACCCTAAGGATTCAACCGACTGACTTTGGTTGATTCGGGTAAAAACTTTAACAAAAACGTCTTGTGAAACATCCAAAGCATCATGGCGGTTTTGCACCATGCGATATATCAGGTTATAAACCGGTGATGCAAATAATTCATAAATCTTTTTTTGAGCGTTGCTGTTTTTCTTGCACGCTGATTTATAGGTTATTTCATCAATTGTTTGGTTAAAAACACTCACTATTTACATTTATTTTTTGTATTTGCTAACATTAAGACTCTACACAACCCAAAAGGTCACAAAATAGATAAAAATTTTCCGATAAAATATTTTCTTCTGCTCATTATACTGATTATTGCTAGTGGTTACGGGCTTCTTTGGTTTTATCATAATGTGATACCTGACCCGTTGCCAAATAAAGAATTTTATTTGTTAATATTAATTTATTCGCTCATTTATTTAGTAATTTCAATAGCTTATAAGAATATTAGTTTTAGTGAACGCCATAGAGTCATTGGGATTCAATCCACTAAAATCAAATATTTCATCATTGCAATATTATCTGCTTTAATAATTTGGGGTTCAGCTTTATTGATGCAGAAATTTTTACTCAATATAAATGTTATTGAAGAAGCTCGAGATTGGTATTTAATTAATCAAAACCATTTACCGGCAACCTTTGTGACAACTGTTGTATTCGCTCCGATTGTTGAAGAAATGTTGTTTCGTGGAATATTTTTACAGACCATGAGAAGATATTTATCACCTTTTTTGAGCATATTTATTGTTTCGTTGATATTTTCAGTCGTGCATTTCTCATTAAGTAATGCGATTCCGTTGTTTGTGGCTTCAGTAGTTTATTGCATCATTACAATAAAATCTCAAAGCATTATTCCATCGATTATTGCCCATATCTTCAATAATTTTCTGACTTTTGCGTATTTTTTAAGACTCGTTTAAGTTACAATTAAGAATAATTCTCAATAGTGATACCAATAATGAAGAAAACAATTTTGTTGCTTACTTTTGTAATTTCAAGCTTCTCCTTTGCCGATGAAACCAACCCAACTCAAGAAGAATATGCTCAAGCATTGCTAAGTGCAGTTGGAGATCGTGGACCAAGACTCAACCAAATGATTCGTGCATTTGCTTCCTATTGTGGAACACCCGAACATTTTGGTTCAGGCATGGGTGGAAACTGTGATGATATTTATTATCAAGCCTTACAAGGAAACACTGCCGTTATTCTCAAGGTTTTAAAAGTTTTGCGACCCAGAGAAATTGTTCAATCAACCAGAAAGTCAACCGAAGTCATGGCTTCTCAACAAGCCAATATTTCTGCCAGAATGGCACATATTCGCTCCGGTGGTAATAACTTAACAAAAACAAACCAGCAAAATAATTCAAGCACCGGCATATTATCGTACAACTCTGATGGTTCCGGCGGAGGTGATTTTGTCTCACCTTGGGGATTTTTTGTCAACGGCAAATTCTCAAGCGGTGATTACAATTATGTTGATACCCCAGATGAAGGGTTTGATTTTGATACCGATGGTTTAACGATGGGAATTGATTACAGATTGAATGATAAATCAGCTCTTGGGCTGGCAGTTGGTTATGCTAAGTTCGAATCCTCCACTTTTGAGGACAGCACAGTTAAAACCAAAGCGGTGACTTTTTCAGCTTATGGAACATTTAACATCACCGATAATTTCTATGCAGATGTGAAGGCCAGTTACAGCGAACCTGAAATCAATCAAGACAGGGTTTTAAATTTCATCGTTGGACCGAACCAAAATGTCGCCGTTGCCCAAGGTGAGACTCAAAGTTATCAGCATTCTGTGGTTGTGAGTTCAGGCTATCAATTTAACAGTAAAAACGGTTGGCAAATCACTCCAAGTTTATCCTTTGAGTACTCCCAATCAAGCATGAATGAATTTGTTGAAAACGGTGCTTCAGTCTGGAATGTCGCCTACAGTGAACAAACCTATAGAACCCTGAGATCTGTTGCCAGTTTGCAAGTTAATAAAGCATTGAGTTTATCACGAGGCGTATTGATTCCATCATTTGGTGTGAGTTTTATTCATGAGAACCAAAACAATGACAACAACATGTACATGCGTGTTGATGGCATGCCGATTGATGAGTTTTTTGAAACTGACATGAATTTTGTGGATAGCGATTACAACTTGGCGAATATAGCTCTGACATTTGTTGGTTCTCAAAACAAGCAAGCCTTTATTCAATATTCAAAAGTTTTCAACTGGAATGAAATTGATCAATATAACATCAATTTAGGTGCAAGGTTTGAGTTTTAGAAATTATTGAAAAAATGCAGTTGCTGACCATTGGTTGACAACTGCATTATTACCTTTTCTCAACATTAAGGCGTGTCTTTGATAAAGATTACTTTCCATTGTAACCATAATTTGAGCATCAAACCATTCGGTTTTAGTATCTACTAATTGTTGAATATCAGTTTGCCCCAGATTGTAAAAGCGAATGATGGGATCACTAAAAAAAACGCCGGTATCACGATAAGATGCACCACCCTCTTTATAAAGCAATAACGCGTCTCTTTGTGAAATTTGATCATCCAAAGATTTAAGCAATACCGCAGGAACGGTATTCACATTGAGCTTTGTTGGAGAATTTGATAACAATGGCAAAACGGTCACAAATTGTTTCAAACGCTGATAAATTTCTTCATTGATACCTTCAATCAGTCTCAATTCACTAATATGTTGAAAGTGTTGCCCGGCAGTTCTGTATGGTGGGTTTTGTGATAAATAGGAAACATCTTCGGCTCCCATTTGCATAGGAACTTGGTTTTCATCCATCCAGTCGATGATTTTATCGGCTATTCCCACATCCATTTGTAAATTCACCAACAATCTCCTGAAATATTTCACACTTGGAGGATGAAAATTACCGCTGAAATATAAATTATTCAGATTGAACTTACTGTTCATATCGTACATTTGTCCCGAAAGCACCGCATCCTCAAGCTGTATCCCACTGATCGGTTGATTCCAAACATCTCCACTGCTATCGAAATCAGGATTATCTTCATAATCCTTGCGTAAAATATCTTTTGCCCACAACGCCATTCCACGAGCATAATGATATGATTGATAGGAAGCACGATTGTTCGATTGTCTGGCGATATCCAGAGAGTTCCGAAACCATATTTCTGTTGCCAATAACGTCGCAATGGTAATTACCAACAAAGTGATAAACAATGCCACGCCTTTTTGCTTGTTCTTGGACTTCAATCTCATCATGGATTTAATCCAAACATAAAATTAAAACTGCTATCATTTTCGAGTTCTAAATGAATTTGAACACTTTTTAGTGGTAATTCTGAGTTGTTTATTGGCCATTTTGAAGAAGTGATTCCGACACTATTTTGATAATTGATACTAAACTCTCTGACATTTTCCATTAAAGCATGTTGCTGCCATTGGTTGGACGAAGCGGCATCCAGCATATTTCTGCTGGAACGATAAAGCGTTCCGTCACGCAAAAACCATTGAACTCTTTGTAATTGCGAGCGTTTTTGAGCAAACGGATTGCTGTTGCCATTTCGTGAAAACACAACTGAAGAATAAGTACCAATAATTGAAGGTATTTGTTGTCCAAACTCATCTTTAACTTTTCGATTTATCAACGAATGAAAGTCCTTGTTCAAAAGCTGTGAAACCATCACTTCTTTTCTGATATCTTTGGCGACACTATCCGTATGAGACTTGGTTTCAATCAAACCATTGAGACCGGTGTAAGATATGGCTGAAATAATCACCATCAAACTGACAGCAATCAGCACTTCGAGCAAAGTCATACCCGATTGCTGGCGTTTCATCAGTACCATTTGAAACCCGTTAATTGAGCGTGAGAGTATTTGAAATCCGCTTCTTTACTGACTTTCACATCCATTCTAAGAATATGCTCGTTGTTGGTTGGTTCGATATGAATTTGCCAATTCCATTCCCTATTGCCGCTCACTTGACGACCATCATAAGTCCCACTGGCAACATTATTTTCGAGATAATATTGCTCCAACACATTATTCGCAACTAAAACTGCATGATTGCGTTCGCGAATTTCTAAAAGGGTTTCAGCACGATTGGAATTAACTGTCACAATTGCGGATAACGAAATCGTCAATATCGCCAAACTGACAATCACTTCCATCAAGGTAAAGCCCGATTGCCGTTTACGATTCATCAATCCAGCCACCCTGCATTTGCCATAATCCATCCGATTTGACTTGATAACCGTGCAATTCTGTTGCATCGGTAATTTTGGCAACAAATTCACTCAACTGACCATTGGCATCACATAACAATTGCGGAAATTCAGAAAAATCCTCATCCAATACCAGGTTCTGTCCGTCAATTTCCAGGTTCAGTAAAAATCCCTGATTAAAAAGATGCGGAAAAAGGTATTCGGTCTCAACATCCAGCCATTGTTGCTGGTAAAAGCGGGAAAAAGTGTATCCATAAAGACTGAACTTAACTCCGTATGGAATATTTTGCAAAACCGCCTGATCACAAGCATACTCAATCGAAGATTGCAGAATCTGACCTTGTTGCTGTAAATTCCGTTCAACCGAACCAGAATTCGTCATTTGCACACCCAACACCGTTAAAATTGAAATAATGACCACCACAATCAATATTTCAATCAAAGTGAAACCGTGACTGCGTTTCATGGCATTAATAAATTTTACCAGTTACCAACATCCTGATTTTCGCCTTCGCCACCGGGCTGACCATCCGCTCCGAAAGAGTAAATATCAACTTCACCGTGATTGCCCGGATTGAGATATTGGTAATCGTTTCCCCAAGGGTCTTGAACCAGTTTTTCAACATAACCACCCGGCTTCCAGTTTTTTGCTTCCGGTTGTCCGCCCGGTCTGGAAACCAACGCCTGCAAACCTTGCGATGTCGATGGATAATTAAAATTGTCCAGTTTATACATACTCAGAGCTTTTTT
>JAGRJO010000125.1:1148-6049 GCA_020442725.1 Lysobacterales bacterium | reverse complement strand
TATCCCAGCAACGCCAAAACAGTCTCGTTGATAATTAAATGTTTCATTGATTGCTACCCTCTTCGATGACTTGAATAAATGTTTCATCCGGTTTCACCATACCCATTTCTGAACGAGCTCTTTCTTCTGTTGCTTCCATACCTTGGTCTAAATCTTTGATTTCGGCTTTTAATTGTTCGTTACGGGCTTTTAATTCTTTGTTCTTTTCTAATTGCTGTTGAAACAAATATTCTTTTTCTTGCAAATCTTTGCTTCCTCCATAGCCAAACCATCGCATCCATAGCATGATGACTATCAAAAACAAGAGAATCAGATTAACAACTTTCATAATAATTTAGAGAAAAAACAAATCCGTGCTGCGTAATTTTAAGCGATATTTGCTATGATTGTAACAATAAATCTGCAAGTTCGTTTTTATAAAGAACACTTTATCAGGGGTAAAAATGATAGAAGTTAAGGGTCTCAGTAAAATTTACGGTTCATTTCAAGCTGTTAACAGCGTCAATTTTGTTGCCAAAGCCGGGGAAATATTCGGTTTACTAGGCCCGAACGGTGCCGGAAAATCAACAACCATCAACTGCATTAGCGGTTTGATTTCACCGACAGATGGTTCGGTTTTAATCAATGGATATAATATCACCACAGACTCTGTTAAAGCCAAACAATCATTGGGTCTAGTTCCTCAGGAACTGGCTCTTTATGAAGATTTATCCGCTTATGAAAATTTAGTGTTCTGGGGTTCTGCTTACGGATTATCGGGCAATCAATTACAAGAACGAATTCAACAAGTTCTGAATGAAGTTGGTTTGGAAACCCGGCAAAAAGATGCTGTGAATCAGTTTAGCGGAGGAATGAAACGACGTTTAAACTTTGCCTGTGCAGTTTTACACAAGCCGGCAGCATTATTGCTGGATGAGCCAACGGTTGGAATAGACCCGCAATCACGCGAACATCTGATGCAAGCAATTCTCAAACTCAAAGAACAAGGAACTGCCGTTATCTACACCACGCACTACATGGAAGAAGCCGAACGATTGTGTGACAATCTGGCAATTATCGACAAAGGCGAAATCATCGCTACCGGAACCGTTGATGCCTTGCGTTCGCAATTAGGCGAAAGAGATTTAATTACCTTTCAAGGGCAGTTTCAAAATCCCGAGAGTTCAGTATTGGAAAGTCTGGGTGCAGAAATTTTAGAGCAATCTG
Source organism: Lysobacterales bacterium (assembly GCA_020442725.1). Classification (GTDB taxonomy): domain Bacteria; phylum Pseudomonadota; class Gammaproteobacteria; order Xanthomonadales; family Marinicellaceae; genus NORP309. The sequence continues at coordinate 4,843 of JAGRJO010000125.1, read as the reverse complement.
AAAATGAAATCAGATTACTTATTAGTGACGCTCCTAAAAATCTTTCTTCCGTGATGAAGTCCATTGAATCTCAACACGGAAAAATTAGTAATGTGAATTTAGCACAAGCGAATCTGGAAAGTTTGTTTATCAAACTCACCGGCAGAGCCTTGAGAGATGCCGCATGAAATTTGCACTCTCCGTCGCAAAACTTTCGTTGAGAAAACTGTTTGCTGAAAAGTGGCAATTGCTGATGTTTCTGACAATTCCAATGCTTATTGGTGGCTTATTTTTTCTGATAACCGGTTCCGGTGGTAACGCCAAACCAATTGGGAAACTATTGGTGACTGATCATGATAAAAGCACTTTGTCAAAGTTGCTGATTGGTGGCTTCAATCAAGGTCCTCTCGCTGAAATGTTTATCCTCAAAGAAGCGACATCAACAGAAGCACAAAGCCTGATGGATGATGGCGATGCCAGCGTATGGTTGGAAATTGAAGAAGGATTCTCGGAAAAATTCCTCAATAAACAACCCACCAAAATCAAACTTGTTAAAAATCCCGGACAAAATATTCTTCCTCAGATTGCTGAAACGGCAGTCGGAGTTTTAACAGACGGAGGGCATTATATCCAGGTTTTGTTTGCTGATGAATTGCGACAGTTTAACGACTTACTCAATGGAAAAGATGTCTCCGACGCGCAAATGGCAATGATGAGTATTCAAATTAAAAAGGCTATTGAAAGCATCGAAAAACAACTCATTCCTCCACAAATCAAGGCAGTCAAAGTTAAAGAAGAAAAGCAAACAACCAATAAAAGTTCTTTCATGCTCCACATGTTCCCCGGAATTTTGTTTATGTCATTGTTATTTGCTGCACAAGGTCTGGCTTTAGAATTTTGGAAAGACAAATCTCAGGGAATCAGCTCAAGGTTGCTTTCATCCCCCGGTGGTCTGGTTCAATACTTGAATGGCAAATTACTGGCAGGAATAGTGGTTTTTGCCTTGATAGCGGTTGTTATTGGCTTGCTTGGATTATTTATCCTGAAACTATCACTCAGTAAAATTGTTATCATTATCGGTTGGTTAATGCTCTCGGGACTGGTTCTGACCAATATGATGCTGTTTTTATGCTTACTGATGCCATCGGAAAAATCAGCTTCAATCATCACATCAGCTATGGTTTTTCCGTTACTGATGCTCGGAGGAAGTTTCTTTCCTTTTGAAACCATGCCGAAATGGATGGTCGCTATCGGGCAATATTTACCCAATGGTTACTTGTTGCAAAGCTTCAATCAATGGTTGGTGAAAGACAATCCTCTGTCGGCTCTGACTGTTCCAGCGCTGATTGCAATGGCTATGATAGTGCTTTTCTGGTTTTTAAATCGAATTAAATTACCCGGTTTTGCGAGGTCTTAACATGCTGAGAAACATATTATTTATCGCAAAAAAAGACTTCGTTTATTCACTCAAAGAAAAGACATTACTGATTTGGTTATTTGTGATGCCGATTGTTTTTTTTGGATTTATTGGTTCCACAACGAGTGGTTTTTCAGGCAATTCCACTCAAAAAACGAATATCGCTGTCTGGGAAGCCTTTCCCGGACAAACAGAAGAAAGTCCGATAGCCAAACAAATCGTTTATCGTTTGCAACAGGAAAATTTAAACACCATTGTTTTCAATGAAAAAAATGATGCTGAAGAGCGCAAGTATCATTTTGAAAACTACACTCGGAAATTATGGTTTCCGAAAAATTTACAAATAGATTTTGATAGTGGAAAACAAATTCAAATCCAATACAAAAGCACAGCCAGTGGTTTAACTCAGGATAGGGATTCGTTCTTTATTGAAAAAGCTGTTTATCAAACCATTGGCGACTTTTTGGTATTTAAAAAGCTCAACGCTGATGCTGAGCAAACCAACTTCGATGAAGTTAATAATTTACCCAAAAACCTCGAATTACAAGTTAGTTCTGCCGGTGAAAAACTGGATATTCCATCCGGATTCAATCAGGCAGTCCCCGGAATTTTGGTCATGTTCATCATGATGATTGCCCTCTCCAGTGGCGCACAAAGTTTGTTCCTGGAACGACAATCAGGTGTTCTAAAAAGAATGGCAGCATCGCCACTGACTCGAAAAGAAATCATTATGGGCAAATGGCTGGGTAAATGGTTTATCACGTTGCTGCAAATGATTTATGGTATGTTGATTGGCTGGTTGATATTCAAAATCTACTGGGGAAATCACATCGTTTCCATCATTTTGATTCTGCTTTTATGGGCAGCATTTAACTCTGCACTAGCCGTATTGCTCGGAAGTTTTGCCAAATCTGAAGGGCAAGTGAGTGCTATTGCCACCATTTTTTCTCTGCTGATGGCAGCATTGGGCGGTTGCTGGTGGCCGATTGAAATCACACCCGAATGGATGCAATCTCTGGCATCCGTTCTTCCAACTGGCTGGGTTATGGACTCCATGCACGAACTCATGTATTTTGGTGGTCAAATTACCGAAATTATGCCACAAATACTGGCTTTGGCTGTGCTGTCGGTGATTGCTTTTTTTAGTGCAGTGAAGCGTTTTCGGTTTTTTTGAGGTTATGTAAGTCACGCAAAGGGCGCAGAGGAGGCACAAAGTTTCGCAAAGATTTTTATATGTTAGAAACACGGAGGTCGCGGAGAAGTCACAAAGTTTCACGGAGGTTTTTTTCTGTGAACTTGTTATTTTCTCAGAATTTCACAAACTCTGTCATTTCTGTAAAAGTTTAATATTTCGACGACAAAATATATACTTTGTATAAAGATATGGAGTGTTGGAAAGTCTGATAATTGTAAGAAGGGCTGTGCCCATAATAAGCTGTAACACATAAATTTATGAGACTTAAATATTTATCACTAACAATTTTATCCTTGCCATTGTTGCCTATTCTTTACTTTGATGCCAAACGGGTTCGTCGGAAGATTCCTCAATTGCTGGAAGCAAGCGACACTGAGGGATTTTACAAACCCACAGTATCTTTACAAAAAACTTTAAAACTACTGACAATTGGCGAAAGCACTATTGCAGGAGTTGGAGTTCGTTCGCACGAAACAGGATTCAGCGGAACACTGGCAAAAGAACTTTCTGAAAAAACATCTAAAAATGTCGAATGGAAAGTTTATGCCAAAAGCGGATATACCAGTAAAGATATTATTGAAAAAATCCTGCCAACAATTAATGAAAAAGAAGCCGATATTATTGTTCTGGGAATGGGAGCAAACGATGCTTTTACCCTCAACACTCCATGGAAATGGAGAAATAACATCATTGAAATCATCATTCATCTGCAAAACAAATATCCGCAAGCACAAATTTATTTCACCAGTATGCCGCCGATAAAGAAATTTCCTGCTTTTTCGTTTTCCATGCACTTTGTGCTGGGAAATTTGGTCGAAATTCTAGGTCAGGAACTGGCAAGAACGGTTCAATCATTTGAAAACGTCTCCTATCATAACAAACCAATTGATATCGAAAAATGGTGCAGGAATTTAGGAATAGAACCGAAGCCAGAACTGTTTTTCAGCGATGGAGTTCATCCCTCCGAAATGACTTATCAGATTTGGGCGAAGGAAACCGCTTTAGATATACTCGCATAAGGAACGCAAAGAGCACAAAGAAGACGCAGAGTTTCGCAAAGGCTGTGCAAATATTTCTCCGTGTCTCAGCGAAATGTAAGGGGTT
>JAGRJO010000125.1:0-1139 GCA_020442725.1 Lysobacterales bacterium | reverse complement strand
ATTCAAAATCTACTGGGGAAATCACATCGTTTCCATCATTTTGATTCTGCTTTTATGGGCAGCATTTAACTCTGCACTAGCCGTATTGCTCGGAAGTTTTGCCAAATCTGAAGGGCAAGTGAGTGCTATTGCCACCATTTTTTCTCTGCTGATGGCAGCATTGGGCGGTTGCTGGTGGCCGATTGAAATCACACCCGAGTGGATGCAGTCTCTGGCATCCGTTCTTCCAACCGGCTGGGTCATGGACTCTATGCACGAACTCATGTATTTTGGTGGTCAAATTTCTGAAATTCTGCCACAAATTCTGGCTTTGGCTGTGCTATCGGTAATTGCTTTTTTTAGTGCCGTGAAGCGTTTTCGGTTTTTTTAAGGTTATGTAAGTTACGCAAAGATTTTTATATGTTAGGAATACGGAGGTCGCGGAGAAGTCACAGAGTTTCACGGAGGTTTTTTTACTGTCAACTTGTCATTTTCTCAGAATTTCACAAACTCTGTTATTTCTGTAAAAGTTTAATATCTCGACGATAAAATATATACTTTGAATAAAGATATGGAGTGTTGGAAAGTCTGATAATTGTAAGATGGGCTGTGCCCATAATAAGCTGTAACACATAAATTTATGAGCCTTAAATATTTATCACTAACAATTTTATCCTTGCCATTGTTGCCTATTCTTTACTTCGATGCCAAACGGGTTCGTCGGAAGATTCCCCAATTGCCGGAAGCAAGCGACACTGAGGGATTTTACAAGTCCACAGTATCTTCACAAAAACCTTTAAAACTACTGACCATAGGCGAAAGCACCATTGCAGGAGTTGGGGTTGAATCGCATAAGGAAGGTTTCAGCGGAATGCTGGCGAAAGAGCTTTCTGAAAAAACCGGCAGAAGCATCGACTGGAAAGTTTATGCCAAAAGCGGATATACCAGTAAAGATATTATTGAAAAAATCCTGCCAACAATTGATGAAAAAGAAGCTGATATCATCGTCCTTGGAATGGGAGCCAATGATGCTTTTACCCTCAAAACTCCGGGACAATGGAAAAAAAACATAATCAAAATCATCACTCATCTCCAAAACAAATCTCCTCAAACACAAATCTATTTCATCAGCAAAAAAAAAAAAAAAAAGTTTCCGGCAT
>JAGRJO010000124.1 GCA_020442725.1 Lysobacterales bacterium | reverse complement strand
CACTTAATAATGGAATAATTTCTGAAAGTGTTACAAAGTTGCTCAATTCTTCTCAAGAGCATGATGATTTGGTTTCAAATCCCTTAACCATAAAGCTTAGAAATCATTTTAAACCAATATTGGAAAGTGAAGGTTATAAAGGCTTTTTTATCATTACACCGGATTATATAAATATTGGTTCCATGCGTGATGCAAACCTCGGCGATGAAAGTCTCATTGATAAATTACTTCTCGAACGTGCTTTTAGAGGAGAAACATTTTTAACTCTTCCTCAAGAATCTGATGTTCCTTTGCTCAATTCAGCCGGGAAAATGGTGGAAAATTATCCAACTATGTTTTTAGTTTCACCATTTAAAGATAACAAAGGAGATGTGATTGCGGTGATGACATTCAGAATTGACCCTAATCTCGAATTCTCCAAACAGTTATCCCTTGGAAAGATTGGAAACACTGGGGAAACCTATGCTTTTAATAGAAACGCTCAACTACTGAGTAGTATTGGTTTTGAAGAAAACCTCAAAAATATAGGTATTGTTGATAAAGATAAAACCTCCATTCTTGAATTAACAATTCATAACCCTGGAGTTAACTTAGTGGAAGAGGGAAGTATCTTCAACGCTAAGGATTACAATGAAAAACCTTTAACCTTAATGGCTGAAAGTGCCACGAAAGGAGAGTCAGGAGTCAATCTTTTGGGTTATTCTGATTATCGTGGGGTTAATGTAATTGGAGCCTGGAAATGGAACTCGGAATATAACTTTGGTTTAGCTACAGAAATTGAATTCAAAGAAGCATACTCTACCTTGTTGAGTCTGCGATATGCAATGATATTAACCGGGCTGATTGGATTATCTGTCATCGTTGCAGCGTATTTTTATATTCGTTATAGTAAAAATAACAAAAGGCTCTCATTAGAAGATGGTCTGACTGGAATTGCCAATCGCCGAATGCTTGATTTGACACTTAAAAACGAGTTCAATCATTCGATGAGGTATAAGAAACCGTTGTCAATTTTGATGATTGATGTTGATTTTTTCAAATCTTACAATGATGTATTTGGTCACTTGGTAGGAGATGATGCACTCAGAAAAATTGCTGGTCTTATTAAAGATTGTGTTCATAGAAAAAGTGACTTGGTTGCTCGATATGGCGGTGAGGAATTCTGTGTAGTATTGCCTGACACCTCTTCAGAGAATGCCCACCAAATTGCCGAAAAGATCAGGGAAAAAGTTTTTGCAGAAAAAATTGATAGAAATCCGATACAAGGGTTAAAATGGATTACCGTGAGTATTGGAATAAAAACCCTCATTGTTGATGAAGGTATTGATATTCCGATAGTTATTTCACAAGCTGATGCAGCTTTGTATCAAGCTAAAAATGCGGGCAGAAATCGCACTCAGATTTTTGAAAATTGAATCGAAATGGAGAACTACTGATTGTAGATAAATGGTTTTTTGCCACTGTCTGAATGTTTGTCAAGCCATTGTTGGTGCAATTTTTCTTCCTCTTCGGATGCTAAAGTTACTTTTAGTGGTGGCAAATTGTTTAAATCAATGCTAAATCCTTTAATTGTATCTGAATGACTTGTCGCGCCACCCAAATTCAGCTTGGTTTGGCCACCAGTCATTATCAGATAAACATCAGCCAGAATTTCAGAGTCAAGCAACGCTCCATGTAATGTACGCTGCTCGTTGCTGACACCATAGCGCTTACACAATGCATCCAGAGAGTTTCTTGCGCCCGGATGTTTGTTTCTGGCATATTCAAGAGAATCTGTAATCGTGCAAATATCCTGAATTTTCAGGTTTTTTCCGCATAATGCAAATTCGTGATTAATAAAATTTACATCAAACCCGGCATTGTGAATTACTAGTTCTGCACCTTTTACGAACTCAATAAACTCATCAACAATATGTTCAAATAATGGCTTGTCACTGAGAAACTCGGTTGTAATTCCATGAACCTCCAAAGCTCCTGGTTCACTCTCTCGCATAGGGTTGATGTATTGCTGGTAGTTGTTTCCCGTGAGTTCACGATTTATGACTTCGACCGCACCTATTTCAATAATACGATTACCATCGGAAATGTTAATGCCTGTTGTTTCGGTATCCAGCATGATTAGCCTGTTTCCGTTCATTCCTGTGCCCCCAGACTTTTTATTTTTTCTGCTTCCAAGCGAGCGAGTTGATCCACTCTTTCATTCTCATCATGTCCGCTGTGACCTTTGACCCAATGCCAGTTTATTTGGTGTTTCTGCGCCAGTTCATCCAATTGCATCCACAGTTCCTGATTAAGAACCGGCTTTTTATCAGACTTTTTCCAGTTACGCGCTTTCCAGCCCTCAAGCCATTGAGTGAAGCCATCAATCACATACTTTGAGTCGGTATAAAGCTCAATATCGCAAGCTCTGCTTAATGCTTGCAAACCCTTGATGACTGCTGTCATTTCCATTTGATTATTCGTCGTATCAGTCTGACCACCGCTAAACATTTTCTCGGTTTTATTATATCTTAGCAAACATGCCCAACCTCCGGGACCCGGATTTTGTAAACAAGAACCGTCTGTAAACATTTGAATTTTTGCCTTGGTCATTTATAAAAAGAGAATAAAATGGCATTATACTGACATCAGTGTTCCAAACCTATAATTTCGTGATAAATTTTTCATGTCACCAAAAATATGAAACTGACGTATTAATCTAAACAAACGGAGAATTCAGTTATGAAAAAGTCATTCTTATCAATATTTGTAATTATTGCTCTTTTAGGGTGTTCAAAAGATTCTCAAGGTGAAAATAAAGCTTCTGCAAGTATTCCGGACGGTGTCACTTTTGAACTTAATGTTAGCAATGGCATGAGGTTTAATCATGAAAGTCCAAAAGCAAAAGTGCATTCTGCTACTAACAAAATTGTCAGTTTCAAGGCGACCGACTGGTATTTTAGAATTCATGGCTTGGGTCTGGAGGAAGAAGGTGTTTCTGAGACTGAAAGACTTGGAAAAAACAATACCATTCTATCTATGAAAGCTGAGATTAACGGAAAAAAAGTAAAAGTGGGTTGTGATCCTGCCAAGAATCCTAAAGGTTTTTTCAAGCGAACTGAGCTCACAAATGACACTATTTCCGGTGAATTTGAAGTGGAGTTTGTCAGTTGTGATGATTATATGACCGGAAAACCGGTGGATTATCCGAAAGAACCATTTACAGTCACAGGTCGCTTTAATAATTTCCCTCTAAAGAAATAATTAAATATCTTTTTGGATGAAAAGTTTGCTCATCTATCGTAAGATTGTCCGCTGTAAATTTATTTAAACATATAGGGGACAACTATGGGTTTACTCAAAGGTAAAAAAGCCTTAATCGTTGGCGTTGCCAGTGACCGTTCAATTGCTTGGTCGATTGCTGAGGTCTTTCACAGAGAAGGTGCTGAACTGGCTTTCACATATCTGGATGACAAATTAAAAAAACGTGTTGATAAAATTGCAGCACAAACCGGTTCGGAAATTGTACTTCCGTGTAATGTTGCCAGCGATGATGAAATCAATAATGTTTTTAGCGAACTGGAAAAGCATTGGGATGGATTGGATATTCTTGTTCATTCCGTTGGTTTTGCTCCGCGCGAGTTGTTGCAAGGTGACTATTTACAAAACCTGACTCGTGAGGGTTATCACGTTGCTATGGATATTAGTTCTTACTCTTTTGCGGCGCTTGCTAAAGCCGGTAGAAATATGATGAAAGGTCGTGAAGGCTCATTACTCACATTGAGTTATTTGGGTGCAGTCAAAGCCATGAACAACTATAATGTCATGGGTGTTGCCAAAGCAGCATTGGAAGCCAATGTGCGTTATATGGCTCACTCACTTGGAGCTGAAGGAACGCGTGTCAATGGCATCTCAGCCGGACCAATTAAAACTCTGGCAGCTTCAGGAATAGGCAACTTCAAGAAAATGCTCGATCATGTTGCAGAAAAATCACCTTTGAAACGCACCGTTACACAAGAAGATGTTGCCAATGCCGCTACATTCCTGTGTTCTGACTGGGCTCGTGGAATCACCGGCGAAATCACTTATGTGGACTCCGGTTATAACATCATGGGCATGACCGGGATTGATGATGATTGATGAATCATCAATTGGTTTTATCAAAATGAAAAGCAGGTTTTATATCTGCTTTTTTATTGGAAACTTTATAAAACAAAGTTTATATAACATTAAATTTCAAATTTAAGGTCTCCCTGACTCTTTTCATTTTTATAAAAGTTTCAAAATTATACGAATTTACTCACTCAATTTAATTTTTATCTCTAAAATCGTCTTGAAATGATAACGAAGTAATTAAACCTTTTAGAAAGTATGATACATATCAACATTGTAGTTTATGCAGTAATTTTGAATTATAATTTCAGGTAACTTACATCAGAACTAATTGGGGGAAACAACATGAGTCATATTTATAACAACATACTAGAAACAATCGGAAAAACACCCATTGTAAAAATTAACAAACTGGCATCAAAAGGAGTTAATATTTATGCCAAGGTAGAATCATTTAATCCTATGGGTTCTGTTAAGGACAGATTGGCAATCGGAGTGATTGAAGATGCCGAAAAACGTGGAGTATTAAAACCGGGTCAAACAATTGTTGAAGCCACCAGTGGCAATACCGGGATCGCATTAGCTATGGTTTGTGCTCAGAAAGGTTATCCGTTAGTTATTGTTATGGCTGAGAACTTCAGTGTGGAAAGACGTAAAATGATTCGTTTCTTAGGTGCAAAAGTAGTCCTCACTCCCGCACAATACAAAGGCACTGGAATGTTAAATAAAGCCAAGGAACTGGCCGATAAGCACGGTTGGTGGCAACCCAAACAGTTTGAAAATCCGGCAAATGCAGGAATTCATGAAAGAACCACTGCAAAAGAAATTCTTTCCGACTTTGCAGAAATTGGACTTGATTATTTTGTCAGCGGATTTGGCACCGGCGGAACATTAGCAGGAGTATCAAAAGGCTTAAAGACCGGAAGTCCAAATACAAAAATTATCGTGTGTGAGCCTGATAATTCTCAGATTTTAGCCAGTGGAATACCACAACCGATAGATCCTTCAGGAAACTATGAAGAAAGTCATCCGAACTTCAGGCCTCATCTTATGCAAGGTTGGTCACCGGATTTTATTCCAAAATTAACGCAAAATACCGTAGCCAACAATCTCATTGATGGTTACATTGCAGTCGATGGAAATCATGCAATCCAATGTTCAAAAGATTTAGCTCAAAAAGAAGGGATATTTGTTGGAATTACAGCAGGTGCCACCTTTTCAGCGGCTTTGGAAGTTGCCAAAACCGCTTCGGAAGGATCAAATATACTATGCATGTTGCCGGATACAGGTGAAAGATATTTAACCACAGTATTGTTTGATAATATAGCAACAGAAATGACGGATGATGAATATGATATTTCAAAATCAACGGATGGATTCAGATTTGATATTACAGCGGCTGATTGAGTAGAAGAAATCATTCCGAAAGCGAAAGAAACTGCTATCATTGAACTAAATAACATCATAAGTGATACGAGCCAGCCCGTTGTCATGTTTGCGCTTAAATGGTGTGAGTTTTGCGGTTCAGTTAGAAAAGTCCTTGCAAAGTATGGGATAGACTATCAATCGATTGATTTAGATTCCGTTGAATATCAAAAGGATGATAGAGGCAAAGATTTACGTCTGGCATTAAGAAATAAAACCACCTGGAATACCTTTCCACAAATTTTTATCAACGGTGAATTTGTTGGTGGCGGCATTAATTTGTTTGATGGTATTAAAAATGGCAGTATTCAAAAATTACTAGACCAAAATGGAATACAAAAAAATGATTCGACAGTTGACCCTTATACTCAATTACCAACATGGCTGCATCCTCGGGGTAAAGGGTGATGATGATATTGATTGTCATATAAAGATTTGTCCCCAGATAACGCAGATTGGAGCAGATGAACTGCTCACACTCGCTCCCATACTCTGAGACTGTGAAATAACTCATATTAGAATTACAACAAAACATGTTACAATCATATGTGCTAATAATACAAATTT
>JAGRJO010000123.1 GCA_020442725.1 Lysobacterales bacterium | reverse complement strand
GTCTCCACATTCACATATTCAGCAATCAGTTGCTCTGCTTTTTTTTTTTTTTTCATCGCTAAAGCGTATCTTAATTCAGCTCTGGTACTTATATTTTTAATCGTTTCCGAGGAACTGTTTTTAGCAAATTCAAGTAACCGTTGTAAATAATTTTCCGCTGTCTTCAAATCATTGAATTCAATGTGCAAGTCAACCAAATACTCATAAATTGCTGCTTTTTCATCAGCTATACCTAAAACCGCATTCAGTTCCAATGCTTCTTTCCATTGCTGTTTGGCAAACTGGAAACGCCCGGTTTGCTGATAAATAAAAGCTAACTTAAAATGATTGCTACTGATAGATCGCAACTGATTTTGTTGTTTGGAATAATTCAATGCCTCCAAAGAGAGCTCTTCAGCATTTGAAAAATCACCCTCTCGTAACAATAAACTGGCAAGCCGGGTTTTTGCCTGCATTTCAGCTCTTTTATTTCCGGAAAGGGCAAAAGCATCGATGCTTTTTTGCGAATAATCTATCGCTTTTGTAGTTTGATTTCTGGCTTTTTCCAACTTTGCATAGGTGTTCATAATCACGCCATACAAATGTGGTTCTGATTCAATATTAATAGATTGAACAGCTTTGTCCAGAGCTGATTGTCCAATATCAAATTTCTCGACATTGATAGCAGAAATAGCTTGGCTGACCAGAACGCTGGCAATTTTCTTCTCATCATTTAATTGAACTGCCAGCGAAGATGCCTTGTCATAATTTCGCATTGCTTCATCAAATTGCCTCATTGCATCAAAGGTATGACCTCTGACGAGCGCTATTTTAAAAGAGAGGGATTCTGAAGGAGATTTAATACTGCTTAAAATTGCTAATGATTTTTTGTAATCACCTTGTTTTCGATAGGAAACAGCCAGTTCATACCATGCCAGATTAAAATTTTGATCTTGCTCAACAGCAACCTGCAAATATGTAATCGCTTTTTTGGTGTCACCAAAAGCTTGAGCCGACATGGCTCGCAAGTAACTTTCAAGTGCATACTCATCCGTACTTAAATCACGAGATAAATCAGTTTGTTTGATTGTATGGTTATCCACCTCAACTTGACTTTCAAACCACTTCATTACCGAATTCATTAGTGGATATATTTTGGTTGATTGAAAGTGGTTGCTGGCTATTTCACCATCATTATTTCTTAATACAATATCTGCATGATAATTTTTACCATCAAACCAAAAATCATTGAGTACAACAATGTCAGCCTGTTTCTTGTTCAAAATGTCTATTGCCAGTAACTGTCTGTCCTCACTTTCTAACCACTCTGGTTTGGAATCAACTACAGCATTTCTCATGTTATTTTGTAAAAGTTCAGCCAAATAAAGTGATGATCCATCAAAAAACCAAACATTGGCATCATTGGAATTGCTACTTCTGTTACTTGACAGAATTCCCACTTTTACTTTGGCTTGCGGTTGAGAGACTACCGTCTCGTCATCATTTTTATCAATCGCTTTGTATTGACTCACAATGAAAACTATTACGGCAATAACTGCCAGAATAATTAATATCACTGCTTTATTAGAATTACCGCTATTCTGAAGACTGAGTTTCTTGACCTCCGGCACAAATTGTATTCCGTGTCCGTAAATCGACTTGATATATTCCTCTTCTTGAACGCTGTTCAGCGATTTCCGTAGTTTTGAGATGCATTGATCAATGGTGTTTTCAGTAACTACTCTTCCTTCCCAAACAAACTCAACCAAATCCTCTCTGGAAACCAGTTTGTTCGGATTTTCCAACAAATACAACAACAGCTGATAACTTTTTTTAGTTAAAGCGACCAGCTTATTTTCAAAAGACAGAGTCTTTTGTTCGTCATTTAAAGTAAAACCTGAGAATTTATAAAACACAAAATTTAATTCTAAGAAGCTAAATATTATCTTAGCTTATATTTTTACAAATCAAAAGCATCATTCCTTTTAAACTTGATAGAGAATGCCTTTATAGTCAGGGAATGCACTTTAAAAATTTAAAAAATGGAACATCCGAATACGAAATTAAATTTTGCGATATACATTTATGAAAATGTAGAAGTCCTCGATTTTGCCGCTCCCTTTGAAGTCTTTAGCACTGCCGGCCGATTCATCGAAACTGAAAAGAAACCGAGTGTATTCTTGGTAGCTGAACAACAAACTGCAGTTTCCGCTCGCGGTGGATTGGGAATTAATCCCAATTACTGTATATCAAAACACCCTGATGTCGATGTGCTTATCATTCCGGGCGGAATCCATAATGAGGAAATAAAAAAACAAAATGTTTTGGATTGGATAAAAGAACAATCCGAACAAGCGAGCTTAGTAGCTTCTGTTTGCACCGGAGCCTTTCTTTTGGCAGAAGCAAAAGTTTTAACCAACCAAAAAGTCACCACACACTGGGAAGATATTCCCGAGCTTAGGGAAAACTATCCAGATTTAACCGTTTTAGAGAATCAGAGATGGATTGACCAAGAAAAATTCATCACTTCCGCAGGGATTTCAGCAGGAATAGATATGAGTTTGTACATAGTAGGTCAGATTTATGGAATCAACATTGCAGAAAAAACCGCAAAACAAATGGAATATGATTGGATAAAAACCTCCTGAAAGCATTAAAAATTAATACTGAAAGTCACTATAACGCTCACCTTGAAAATTTAGTTACCACAATCATTCAATAGACACATAATCTAATCGCATTTGCAACAGAGGTTTTTTTATGCGTTTCAAATTAGCTCTATTAACATTTCTAATTATTTTTCTCAGCAGCTGTGCTATTTTTGGTGGCTATACGGGTAAACATTCTCGCTCAACGAGTTTGGTGCAATTTCTCTACCCTGATGGAGACTTACCGATGCAGGATTTACCAAATCCCGTATTAAATTTACCTCTAAAAGTGGGATTGGCTTTCGTTCCGGCTTCACGGGATTTGGTTTTTTCTCAATCATACAAAACACAAATGCTTGAAGATGTTAAATCCGCATTTGAATCCAGAGGGTACATTGATGAAATTACAATCATACCGGAAATTTATCTCAGAAAAGAAAACGGTTTTAACGCTTTGGAACAGATAAAAAGACTTTATACTCTTGATGTTATTGCTTTGGTTTCCTACGACCAAACCACTCATCGGGATGATAATGTTTTATCGCTGAGTTATTTAACCGTTGTCGGTGCTTATATCTTCCCGGGAACCAGTTATGAGGTCAATACGCTGATTGATTTGGCAGTCATTGACATTGAATCACATAGTATATTATTTCGAGCAGCAGGAACCAGTGGCGGCAAAGGAGCAACCACCTTGGTCGGTAAAAACCGAGCTTTTCGTAAAAAGCAGAGCGGCGGATTTGAACAGGCTATGCAACAAATGCAGGATAATTTGCAAGTGGAACTTGGCAAATTTGAACAAAGACTCCGAGAAAGAAAACCCGATGAAAAAATACAAGTCAAACATCGCCAAGATTATAGTGGCGGATCAACTCCTTTAAGTTTATTGTTGTTGCTTGTATTGCTTTCACTGGTTAAATCTTATGCAAGAAAAAACAACTGACTTCAGATTATTCTATGGTGTCGTGGTGATTAGCTTCATCACGACATTGATGCTATTTGAACAGTTGGATCGTTTTTACTATGACAAGAACCACCCATTACAAGTGTGGAGGTTGATAACATCTCACTTTGTGCATTTTGATTCCGTTCACATGCTATCAAATATGCTTGCCTATGGGTTGATGATCTACTTGTTCCCGGCAACAATTAAACAACAAATTTTAGCTCTTACATTTGCAATGATAGCTATAAACGGATATTTAATATTTTCAAATGTCATAGTCTATGCCGGTTTTTCAGGCTTGGTTTATACCATTCCCGGAATTACATTTGGCAGGTTTCTACAACAAAAAAGATATCAGCAAAGCATCATAATGTTAGTAATTTTGTTCACTTACATTTTTCTGATTTCACCACAAACACACGCCGGAAATATCACTTGGCAACCCAACAAGCCAGCTCATCTGATTGGTTTTTTAAGTGGTTTATTGACACATTTTTTTACCACGTCCCGGTATTCGGCATTGATTTCCACGGTTCAACTATCTCAAGAGCCTCACCTTTTTGTAGCAATTCAACAGAGATTCCATCCGGCGAACGAACAAAAGCCATCCGACCATCTCGGGGAGGTCGATTGATGATAACTCCGGCATTTTGCAGTTTTTCACATGTTGCATAAATATTTTCGACCTGAAATGCCAAATGCCCGAAATTTCTGCCTCCACCATAATCTTCCGTATCCCAGTTATAAGTCAACTCAATCAAAGGTGAGTTTTGATTTTCAACCACATCTTCAGGAGCTGATAGAAAAACCAATGTAAAACGACCGACCTCACTGTCTTTACGACTGATTTCAACCAAACCTAGATGTTTGCAATAAAAATCTAAAGACTTTTCCAAATCCTTTACCCGAACCATTGTATGCAAATATTTCATAACTTATCAAATTGTAAATCAGTCTATTTTAGCAGTTTTAATCTTGTGTTTGCTAAAGATGAAAAAAACAAATGTCTGTTTCAATTGAAAGCCGTTAAAATACTCAACAAAAACTGAAAACTTGAAAATATGAATATCAAAGTAATCATAGAAAATCTCTACGATAAAATTAAGATCATTGAGGACAATGGTCAGTTAGCCAATTACATACCGGAACTAACCAGAGTCAATTCCGAAAGTTTTGGAATTCATATTTCTACAGTTGAAGGACTGAATTACGGTGTTGGAAATTGTTTTGATCAGTTTTCAATTCAAAGTATTGTCAAAGTGCTTTCTCTTATTATGGCGTATCGAATTTTGGGTGAAGATTTATGGAAAAGAGTCAAAGTAGAACCGTCAGGAACAGCATTTAATTCGTTGGTTCAGCTGGAAGTTGAAAATGGCATTCCCAGAAACCCTTTTATCAATGCCGGTGCTTTGGTGATTGCTGATATTCTGCTTACTCACTTAGATAATCCCGAAAAAGACTTTTTGGATTTTGTTAAAAACCTTTCTCACAGCAGAGAAATAAGCTACTCAAGCCATATTGCCGAATCGGAAAAAAAAGCCGGATATCGCAATGCCGCATTATGTAATTTGATAAAATCCTTTGGAAACATTGAAAACGATCCGGCTGATGTTTTGGATTTCTATTTTAACCTTTGCTCGTTGGAAATGAGCTGTGAAGAGCTTTCCAATCTGTTTTTGTTTCTTGCCAATGATGGTTTTACTTTTAAAGAAAACACACAAATACTCACCAGAAGTCAAACTAAAAGAATCAATGCACTGATGCAAACTTGCGGATTTTATGATGAATCCGGTGAGTTTGCTTTCAAAGTCGGACTTCCCGGCAAAAGTGGTGTTGGCGGGGGCATCGTCGCGGTTCATCCAAAGCAATATGCAATCGCCGTCTGGAGTCCGAAACTCAATCCCAAAGGCAACTCGTACAAAGGCATGAGGTTTCTGGAAGAGTTTACGACTGAAACCGAGTTGTCGATTTTTTAAATAGTATCAAAAACTAACATCACCGAGGGATAGATGAGAAAAATATTAATTTTTGGAAACTCAGGTTCTGGCAAATCGACTCTTGCAAAACAATTATCAACTGATGAGGGATTGGCTCATTTGGATTTGGATACAATAGCTTGGTTACCAAGCATCCCACCAGAACGAGAATCACTGTCCGTTTCTAAAGGAAAAATTGTGCAATTTGTGCAAGAAAATGATAAATGGGTAATCGAGGGTTGTTACAGCGATTTGCTGAAGCTGGCTTCTCCTTTCGCGAATGAAATGATATTTCTCAATCTCAGCGTTGAAAAGTGTATTGAGCATTGCCGATATAGACCGTGGGAACCACACAAATATAAATCAAAACAGGAACAAGATAAGAATCTCGAAATGCTGATAGATTGGATTCGCAAATATCCGGTTAGAACAGATGAGTTCTCATTATTGGCACACCAAAAATTGTTTGATGAATTTAAAAGGAAGAAAACCATTCGAAGTTAGGTATGGGTGTTTTATTAAAATAGAACATGGAGCAAAATAACTTTTTGATGATACAATA
>JAGRJO010000122.1 GCA_020442725.1 Lysobacterales bacterium | reverse complement strand
TTTTCAAAATTATGAACAGACTCACCTCAATTTATCTGGAAACAGATATCAACAAGGCCGAATTTAACATTAATCGAACCGAATCATTCAAACCGTTCGTTTATCCTTTTTTAAAATACAAAGCCATACTTTCATACAAACAAGGTAGAACGGTTCAAGCGCTGACCATGCTTGATGAGCTCAAGTTGAAAGCCAATGACTACTGGCAACCTCAGGACCAGCTTTTGCTGGAAAGTTATAGGGAAGAAACCTGATTCTGCTTTTGTGGAAGTTTTACCAACTTTTTCCAAAGTAGAACCAATCCTATCATCAACGAACCCAAAATCATAGGCACAAAAGTTCCCCAGTTGAGTCCTGAACTGATAACTGTTTCTTCAGGTTGTCCTGGTTTAACATATACCGTGATTGCCTTACCAATTTTGTATTCTGAGTTTTTGAGCCAATCTCTGGCTTGTTGCTTTTCATTGAAGCCACCTTCGATAGTACTTCCACTACCCAGAGAAAACCGACTGTTTTGGTATTTGATACCATTGACCTGATATTCATAAGTCATAGTAACATCATATTGATACCGATAATTGGTTGAATTGCCCGAACGTGTGGAACGCATGGCAATTCGGGTATTGGTAATTTTTCCCTCAACCTGATTCCAGCTAGTGCTGGCTACTGCCTCGTAGATAAAATAAGCCCCAAAACTGAGTAAAAATAATCCAAGCGCCATAAAAACTCCGAACGACCATTTAGCAGCTGTACTCATAATCCTCCCCAAATATGTAATGTATTCATTTTAACCAGAAAATTCATTTGAATCCTGTTCGGAATCTGACTTATCTCTGAATTCTGATTATTTGTTCACTTTTGCTGTAAAACTATCATAGTTTTTTCCATCGGTTAAACAATTTTTTGCTGATAAGCTCTCAACTGAGAACAATAACCATTTCTCACTATGGAAAGATTTATAAGGCAAACTGCTCTCTTTAGTGAAGCAGGAATTGAGAAACTGATAGTTTAATAATAAATATCTTTCAGGGTTTTGCATCATCCAATTCGTTGCTGCTTGTTGTTGATCGGCTTTTGGATGATGATGTCCGAAGTGAGTGGTTTGCCACTGAGAATGCAGCAGCAGTTTTTCTCTGAAACCGACAATTCCCAATTCAGCATCTTTGGGAACCACTTTGGCAATGGCATTCATCATTGGTTCGGTGCTCATGGCTTTATCAGCCAATGGCATCGCCCAAAAACTGTAACTCAGCCACAATCCGGCAATAAAAATGCTATAGACTTTTATGGCTGATTTCTTGAAAATTAAAGTGATAACTAAGCCAAAAACTCCCAAAGCAGCCATCCAGTACCACGGATTGACATGAAATTTTTCAGTGAGGCGAGCAATCTTATCAACTTCAAAAATTCCGGCTAAACCAAGTATGGTAAATAATGCGGAAACAATCACCACCAGAGTGATTAACAGTTTTTTGAAAGCCGAATGTGCCACAATTTTTTCAAAATAAGGAGCAACCACAAGGACAAACATAGGAAGCATTGGCAACATGTATTCCGCTCTTTTCCCTTTGGAAAGACTGAAAAAGAATACTGCAAAGACCACCATTGTCAATGGGTATATGATTCGCAGTTCTTTTTCAGCAAATGCCTTTCTGATTGGTTTTATCAACCACGGAATGAATAAAGTGAGTGGCAACCAAAATAATGGAATCACTTCCAGAATATAGTAGTAAAATGGTTGATGGTGCGCCCAGGAATCGGCATAACGATCAACAGTCTGCTTGAGTAAGATATTATCGCGGTAGGCGAGGACTTCGGGAGTTGGATTGTTGACAACTTGTATCAACATTGGAACCAACCAAACAGAAACTCCAAGCAAAAGAAACAGCACTCCGAAAAGTGATTTGCCCAGAGATTTGTTGGTTTTGTTTTTCCACTTCGGAGGAAATTTTATGAGTGCAATAAGCATTAAAACCGGTAAAAAACCAACACCTTTGGTGATAATTCCCATGCCCATTGCAAAAAAAGCCAGATAGTACCATTTCCATGCAGGGCCTAAAATCAAGTGTCGTAGCAAACCATAACAACCCAACATCACCCAGAAAGCAACCGGAGCATCCAGTTGTCCGCTTTTGGCTTGCAGGACAAAATGCAATGTAACTAACAGTAATAATCCGGCATAAAGCCCGATCTGTGGATTCCATAATCTTTTAGCAATATCGAAAGTCATCCACAATGTAGCCACTGATAATAAAGCAGAAGGTAACAGAAAAGCGACTTTCAAATTGCCAATAAGCGCATAAAAGAACAAAATCATCCACATCACCATTGGGGGTTTGTCCGGATAAATTTGCCCTCCGCGATGCGGAAAAAACCAGTTTCCGGTATCCCACATTTCTTTCGCCATCAGAGCAAAACGAGGTTCATCCGGTGGCCAAGGGTCACGCAATCCAATACCTGCGAAAATAATGACAAATGCAGAGAAAAATAATAAAAACAGATGCTTTGAATTAATGTTCATGAATTCTGAATTCTAATAAAGTCTTGATAAGGTTTATTTTCGGCTGATTTTGATATTATCGGAAATTTTATTTCCGGGATAAAGTACGATTTCATCATTTTCCTGCAAACCATTTTTGATTTCAGCATAACGATCATTTCTTTTTCCGATTTCAACTTTTTGAAGTTGTGTGACATCATCCACAATTTTATAAACCGACCATTGCTGGTTTTGGCGGAATAATGCCGAAAGCGGAACCACTAAAACATTTTCAGCACTATCAATAATGATTTCTGCTTCGATCCGGAAAGCATCACCCAATTGTTTCCACTTTTCAATCGGATCGGTTAGGTTTAGAATGATGTTGACTCTTTGTTGCTCAATTCCTAATGCCGATATTTTGGTAAAACCGGATGGCTCAATGGTACGGACAACGGCATTGATGTCATGGTCTCCGCCCCAGTTTTTCAGCAAAGCTTTATCGCCAACTTTTACTTTGACCGCATTGGTGGAAAGCATTTCAATTTTGGCTTCCAAGTCCTCTGGGTCGCCAATTTCAACCAATGGAGTGCCAACAGGAACAATGCTTTCGCTTTTATGCAAAATACGCAGAACCATTCCATCGACCGGAGATTTGATGCATATCTGGCAATCAGAGTTTTCAGAATCAATGGCTAAATCAGCATTATCGGGTTGCAATAAATTGGTTTTGGCTGCTTCTAAACGCGATTGCATCAACTTTTCGTTGGAAACCACCGTCTCCAGTTCAGCTTGTAATGTTTTGATATGTAAATCCGACTTTTCCATGTCAGTTTCTGAAATGAGTTTCTTTGCAAACAATTGCTTGATGCGTTTGTTATCAGCTAAATTGTATTCCAGTTCCGTTTTCGCTTGTTTGACTCTTGCCGTTGCCAAGGCTAAAGCGGCTTTTGCTCCTTCGACATCAGCTTGTGCCTGAATTTCGGTTCTTCGATCCAAAAAAGCAGGATTGCTCGGATACATATTTGCGATGACCGATTCAGCTGCAAAGACGTAATCACCGGCTTCGATTTCAACTCTGGTTACACGCCCTTCAATTGGTGTTGATACCGTATAAATATCATGAATTCGGGTTTGTCCTTCTCCTTCAACGGTAACAATAATATCACTTTTTTTGACAGAGTAACTGTCAATGGCAAGCGGTTGAGGAAGCATTGAATAGACAAAAAATGCTATCAATCCCAGAACAATTATCAGTTTTACGAGGTTTTTTATATTCATCAATCAATTGCTTTTTGAGCTTTTGCCAAATCGATGGTTTTTAATTTTTTCCATACCAGATACAGTGAAAAAACTGTACTCAGCATTACAATCAGCACCGAAAAAGCAAAAGTGCTACTGTTAACGTAATATGGAATTCGAAATAGCTCTGTTTCCAGAGATTCTACCATAGAGCGGGATAGAAAATCACCCAACACAATCCCCAAAGGAAAAGATATCAACGCAATCAGGCCGAGCTCACCAAATAAAACATAAGCAGTTTCTTTTTTGGTAAATCCCAAAATTCGCAATGTTGATAATTCTTTTCCACGTTCCGAAAGAGTGATTCTGGCGGTATTATAAATAACTCCAAAGCTAATAAAGCAAGAAAACAGAATGATAATGGTAACTGTTTGTAAAAGGTTTTCTGCCATTAATTCTTCAAATATTTCGCGCACAACCGAAATAATGTTCAATCCGGCAATCACCGGAATCTCTTTAATTTTTTCATACAAAATTGCTGAATGGTTCTCATCCACGCGCAAAGATGCTCCGGAAATCAACGGTGGGTCATCCAACATCTTATTCAGCGAATCGATATTCATAAAAGCACTCAGTCCTATAAATTCACTGGTGGTAGCAACAACGGGAATCGTTTTCACCTGTCTTTTATCTTGTAAGACATCCACAGTAATCAAATCGCCGGGTTTTATATGGAGAATTTTTGCAAGTTTTTCATTCATCACCAGACCGGTTTCCGGTGGAGAAACAGCTTGAATTTCGGCGTTGATGATTCGTCTCAATTCGGGATTCGGAACCAAGCCGGTAATACTTCCGGTTTTTTTATAATTTTGGTTGTTAAATTCAACCGATACATTTCTGAGAGGTTCAACCGATAACACTCCGGGTAATAATTTGAGTTCTTCAAGTGCATTTTCTGAACGCGAATCAACAAAGGCAATATTGACATCTTCCCTCTGAGATTCACCATATTGGACATCTAGCATATATTGCATAGTGTCATACATAAAGAATCCGAAAATTAGCAAGGCTGTTGCCAATGACAATCCAAAAGAAGACAAAAATGCTCGAATGGGCCGTCTTTCAATTTGTCGCAGGATTATTTTTTCGGGTAAACTCAGAAAACGATAAATGCCCAGTTTTTCCAACCAACCTTGTTTATAAACTGTCGGGCTTTCGGGACGCATGGCTTCTGCCGGAGGAAGTTTAACAGATTTGCGAATGGCAAAAACAGCTCCGGAAACTGCTGCCAAAGTGCAGATGAGAATGGCTGAGGAAATAATTGTTGGAGAAAATGAATACTTCAGAATTGGAAACTGAAAAAACTCTGCATACATCTTTATAGCACCTCGTCCCATCCAGAATCCGAGCAATAATCCAATCAATGTGCCGGCTGATGCAATCACCAGAACCAATTTGAGAAAATGACCGGTGATTTCAAAATTGCTATATCCCAGTGCTTTGAGCATACCAATTTGTGTTCTTTGAGTGGAAATGAGCCGCGATAGAACGATATTGATCAAAAAAGCGGCAACAGTCAGAAAAATAAACGGAGCAGTAAAAGCCATTGAACGCAACTGAGTAATTTCATTCTCGATAAAAAAGTTAGACAACTGCTGGTCTCTGCCGTAGGAAATCAATCCTCCATAAGGTTTTAAAACTGAATCAATCTCACTTTTAATACTGTCAATGTTGGCATTTTTATCAACTTTGACGGATAAGTCATTAAAAGCACCTCGCATGTTTATTGCTGCTTCCAAAGGACGACTGTTCATCCAGAATATTCCAAACCGTTTGGAATCGGGCATCAGTGAACCCGGTGCGATGGCATAAACATACTCAGGAGATAAAACCACTCCGACAATTTTCAATTGCCGTTGATGAGCATTCATTATCACTGATACCGAATCTCCCAAATTGAGGTTGTGTGATTCAAAAAACTTCTTATCAACCAAAACAGCATCTTCTTCATCGGGAAACAGCCATCGCCCGGCATGAAGATAAAGATTGTTTAGAAGTTGGTTTTCATCATAGGAGATAATTTTTCCGCTGGCGGGTTCATTCATATTCGGCATTTGTAATGTCACACCAAAGACCACTCGTGTTTCAATTGCCGAAACTCCTTCAATCGTTTCAATCTTTTTACGAACAGAGTTTGGAGCTCGTTTCAATGAGGCAAATACATCAGCAAATTGATAGCGTTCGTAATAGGTGGCTTTTGTCAGGTGCAAACTGTCAATCACTCCGAAAAGAATAATAAAAAACGAAATTCCCGCTGCCATGACCAGGACAATGGCAAGGAGCTGAACTTTCAGTTCATGAATGTTTCGCAGGAGTTTTTTATTAAGTGGACTCA
>JAGRJO010000121.1 GCA_020442725.1 Lysobacterales bacterium | reverse complement strand
GATGATTTAGTCAAAGCCACCAATCCGCGCTGGATGAAAGTTCGAATTGAGTTTATGGTTCGCGGTGGAATTTATACCGACGTAGAAGTCGAGCACTTCAAGAAGTAAAACCTGATTAGTCAGATGGTGTATTGAGAAACTTGTTTAAATACTCTATCAACAAGCCAAATAAAGTTGAGTAAATCGATAAAAAAACAAAATTAGAGCCGCTGTAGATCGTGGATTTTGGTCGAATATATAGAAAGTTGTAAAAAGCAAAAATACAATGAGTGATGAAGATGAATTATATGAATACTTCCTTATGAATATTGTTGCTAAAATGACAGGACTTATTATCCACACGATAAATATCGAGAGCTCCATTAGAGTTACCATATAAATTGATATCAAGTAAGAAAAGAATAGTAATAGAATATTTACAAACTTATTATACATTTTAGACGTTTATCTTCTAACACATGATATCTAGGACATTCAAATACCATTAGATTTTATTTCGGTTTTAGGAAATAGTTTATAAAAACTTCCCCCACAATAAATGGTACGACAAACAAATAAGGTACTCCATGCATAAGAATATTTGGTAGTTTGACATTAGCAAGAAACATAAACGCAAACTGTGTAGCCGTAAATGGAAACCACACATACTTCACTTCTTCATTATTGAGAATAATTTTCCTCGCAACAATTGCGTAGATAATGGGGAATATTCCCCAATAGACAACTAATTGGTAGTTTGGATTGAGATTCAATCCTTTTTCCATTATCAAGTATGAAATAGAAACCAATAAAATTGAAAAAATAGTAAGATGCAAATGTTTCACTTAGTTAATTTCAGCAATATAGAAATCTGGTGAGTTAAGAATTTATTCCAAAAATTATACATACGCTAACATTAACTTTACCCTGCTTCTTACGCCGCTATCCTCTGATTCAACACGGGAGTGCAAAAACTGCACAAAATCATCATCTGCAATTTTCTGAGCTAAACGACAATATCTTTTAAATTCTCGTCCTCCTCTATTTTCTATAACATCTTTAAGAATACCATTGAGTTTTTCAATTTAATAGTTACTAAGTTCACTCTTTACTAATTTCTCAAGCATCATTTCTTTCTCATAGCCCGATCTAAAGTATATAGGATCGACTTCTAGATATTTAATAATAAAATCAATAATATACGAATTACTAATTTTGTTTGAGTCGTAAACATTATCGATTATAGGCTGGATAAAACTGATGGTATGATGAAAACCACTATAGGAATCCTTCCACTTGTTTTCCAGCGTTTCGGCTCTGCTGATTCCGCCAAGCAGTTCTATTCCTCTGAGGATTTGATTGGTATCAAGTTTCACTTTAAGAAATTATTAATCATCGGACAAATAGTAAAGTTTCATCATAGAAACATTCCTAACATTTAGCAAGAAAATAGTTTCGAAAATCTCATGACAAAATTTGAACCATAAAAAAAACCCGGTGAAGTACCGGGTTTTGGGGTTAAATTGATTAATTTCTATCAATTATAGCTTGTCTGCTTCATGAGCCAGATAATCAGCAACTCCGTCAGGAGATGCATTCATTCCTTTATCACCGTCTTTCCAGCCTGCCGGACAAACTTCACCATGTTCCTGATTGAATTTCAATGCATCAACCATTCTTAACATTTCATCAATGTTACGTCCTAATGGCAAGTCATTAACAACTTGGTGACGAACCACATTGTCCTGATCAATCAAAAATGATCCACGGAAAGCAACCGCTCCATCAGGAGTTTCCACATCATAGGCTTTACAGGCTTGATGTGTCACGTCTGCAAATAATGTGTATTTCACAGGGCCGATTCCGCCTTTGTTGATTGGAGTATTTCTCCACGCGTTGTGAGTGAATTGCGAGTCAATGGAAACACCAACCACTTCTACACCGCGTTTTTCAAATTCATGTAATCTGTGATCAAATGCAATCAATTCTGATGGACATACGAAAGTGAAGTCTAATGGATAGAAAAAAACCACTTTAATTTTGTCTTTGGTTGCTTTTTTGAAATTGTAATCGTCAACAATTTCACCGGTTCCTAAAACGGCTGCACCTTTAAGATTAGGAGCTTTTTTTCCTACTAATACACTCATGTTTTTTCCTCTTGTGTTAGGAGAGCATGACTCTCATTGATTTAAAAAAATAAAAATCCTATTTTAACTAATCAGAGATGATTTATCCATTAGATAATTTATATCGTATTATTCTGATTTTACGAAATCAACTGCCATGAATGACTCGAATATCCTTTCGCAAGCAAGAAATTAAGCCACTTTTGCAGGAATGTGTTGAGAGTGGTTCGGGTCTTTTTGTGAATTTGCGGACAAACTTTTGGTCCCAGCAAACGGATAAATTTTTGCACGTCCGTGCAATAAACAATTTCAGCGAGTTGAGCATCATGATAGATTTTGATATTGATTTCTTCACTGCTTTGAGAATCAAATTCATAATTCATAATGATTTCCGTGGTGTATTTGTAACAATTGATGATTTTCATCACAAGTTTAGGTCTGTTTTTTGCGGTACTGATGTATTTCTCACCCGTTTTAAAACGGCTAGGTAACAGCAGTTGCAACATCACAAAATTATTCTCATGACGAAGTGTTAAACACTTGGGATTAACAATTTCCGACTTTCTTATTTTGTTATTGACCGAGTTGGTTATCATTAGTGAAGTCTATTATGGATGTTGAGGGCAAGCAATACTTTTCCTGAAATTTCTTCAATGGAGGTATCGGTGGTACTGAGAAAATCAACGCCATTTCTTAAAAATAAAGCTTCGGCATCGCTGACTTCTCTCTGACACTGACGTAAATTGGAATATCGGGTTCCTGCTCGTCTTTCAGAACGAATTTGCGATAATCGAAAAGGATCAATGGTCAACCCGTAAACTTTGTCACGGTGTTTTAAAACACTATCCGGAATTTTCATTTTGTCTAAATCTTCCTCAGTCAACGGATAATTGGCAGCTTTCACACCATATTGCAAAGCCAGATACAAACAAGTCGGGGTTTTACCGGAACGACTGACACCGAGCAAAATAATATCTGCTTCATCGTAAGATGTACTGATTCCATCATCGTGAACCAAAGCAAAGTTGGTTGCATCAATTCTGCGGTTATAGGATTCGGAATCAACAACTCCATGAGCTTTCCCCACAACCGGAGAGCGCTTAATTCCTAGTGTATCTTCAATCGTTCTCAGCAACCGATTGAAAGGGTCGAGTTTAAGTCCACCACCGGAATGAATTATTCTACGCAATTCAATATCAACAACCGTGTTAATCACCAGAGGTTGACAATCGACATAAGCATCTTTTATTTTTTGGGCCGCAGCTTGTGCTTTTTCCACCGTATCGACAAAAGGAATGCGAATTTTGGTGAATTCAACATCATCGAACTGTGAAACCAACGAATTACCGACAGTTTCAGCTGTAATTGCTGTGCCGTCAGAGACATAAAAGATTGTACATTTTTTCATAAAATATTCTAATTCCGCCTGATATCAGGTTACATAATGTTAAAATGCCGTTTTTCAAACCTTTGCAGATTGAGCTCATGTCAGAATACATCTTAAAACTAAACCAACTGGGAATGAAAGACCTCGCCAAAGTCGGTGGCAAAAATGCTTCATTGGGCGAAATGATAACACATTTATCCGAATTAGGTGTGAGTGTTCCGGGTGGATTTGCCACAACGTCTCAGGCGTTTATTGATTTTCTGGCACAAACCGGACTGGATGATAAAATCAATCAACGTTTGAAACAACTAGATGTTGATGACGTTAAAGCATTGGCACAAGCCGGTCATGAAATCAGAACTTGGGTTTTGGAAACTCCTTTTCAGCAAAAACTGGAGCAAGATATACGCAGTGCTTATGAAAATCTCGAAAAAGAAATAGGTGCT
This sequence comes from Lysobacterales bacterium, assembly GCA_020442725.1. GTDB lineage: Bacteria > Pseudomonadota > Gammaproteobacteria > Xanthomonadales > Marinicellaceae > NORP309. Next base: position 2,181 of record JAGRJO010000121.1, on the reverse strand, counting down.
GAGGCTTCAGTCGCCGTTCGTTCCTCTGCAACGGCCGAAGATTTGCCCGATGCCTCTTTTGCAGGTCAGCAGGAAACCTTTCTGAATGTCAAAGGCATTGATGATGTTTTGAAAAAAGTTCATGAAGTTTTCGCATCACTTTATAACGACCGTGCCATTTCTTATCGTGTGCATCAAGGTTTTGATCATCATGATGTTTATCTATCTGCCGGAATTCAGCAAATGGTTCGCAGTGATAAAGCTGCCAGCGGCGTGATGTTTTCAATTGATACCGAATCGGGTTTTGAAGATGTGGTTTTTATCACTTCATCCTACGGTTTAGGCGAAATGGTGGTGCAAGGTGCTGTTAATCCTGACGAATTTTATGTCTACAAACCGAACATTAAAAATAACAAACCGTCCATTCTGCGTCGGAATTTAGGCACAAAACACATTGAAATGGTTTATGGAGAAACCGGCGTCATTACTCAAAATGTTGAAAAAGACCGAAGTTTGGTGTTTTCTATCAACGATGATGAAATTGCTGAATTGGCAAAACAAGCGGTTACCATCGAAAATCATTACAAACGCCCAATGGATATTGAATGGGCAAAAGATGGAATTACCGGCAAACTCTATATTGTTCAGGCACGTCCTGAAACCGTAAAAAGTCAGGAGAAACATTCTCAAACCATTGAAAGATATAACATTTCCCGCCAAGGTAATGTGATTTGTGAAGGTCGCAGTATCGGACAAAAGATTGGCTCGGGAATTGCGAAAGTCATTAACAGTATCAGTCAAATGGATGAAGTTAAATCAGGTGATGTTTTGGTCACCGATATGACCGATCCGGATTGGGAACCAATCATGAAAAGAGCTTCAGCGATTGTCACCAATCGTGGTGGAAGAACTTGCCACGCAGCGATTATTGCCCGTGAGTTGGGAATTCCGGCGATTGTGGGTTGTGGAAATGCCACTTCAGCCATTGCTAATGGCAGCGAAGTGACGGTCTCCTGTGCTGAAGGTGACACCGGTTTTGTTTATGATGAAATTATCGAATACAACATCTCAACAACCAATCTGGACAATATGCCCGAAGCACCTTTAAAAATTATGATGAATGTCGGAAATCCCGATCGCGCATTTGATTTTGCTTCTTTACCACACAAAGGAATTGGACTGGCTCGATTGGAATTCATCATTAATCGCATGATTGGTATTCATCCCAAAGTCTTGCTAAATTACGAAAACCAATCCGCTGACATTAAAAAAATCGTTGACCCAATGATAAAAGCCTACGGTTCACCGGTTGAATACTACATCAAACGACTGGCGGAAGGCATTGCAACTTTAGGAGCGGCATTTGCACCGGAAACAGTGATTGTGCGCTTGTCTGATTTTAAATCCAACGAGTATGCAAATTTGATTGGCGGAAAACAATACGAACCTCACGAAGAAAACCCAATGATTGGTTTCAGAGGAGCTTCCCGTTATATCGACCCGTCATTCCAGCCGTGTTTTGAACTGGAATGCAAAGCACTAAAATACATTCGCGACGAAATGGGATTAACCAATATTTGGGCAATGGTTCCATTCGTGAGAACTTTGGAAGAAGGTAAAAAGGTTATCGAAATCATGAGTCAATTTGGTCTCACTCAAGGCGAAAATGATTTAAAAATCATTATGATGTGCGAATTACCGTCAAATGCTCTTCTAGCTGATGAGTTTCTGGATATTTTTGACGGCTTCTCGATAGGTTCCAATGATTTAACCCAACTCACTCTCGGTTTGGACAGAGACTCAGGATTAGTTGCCGATTTGTTCGACGAACGCAATGAAGCAGTCAAGAAACTTCTGGCAATGGCAATCACGACTTGCCGTAAACGTGGCAAATATATTGGAATCTGTGGCCAAGGACCGTCGGATCATCCTGATTTGGCACAATGGTTGATGGAACATGGTATTGAAAGTGTGTCGTTAAATCCTGATACCGTTGTTGAAACCTGGTTATCCTTAGCAAAAAGTAAATAATTGTTAAACATAAACCATCATCACATTTTTCATGGTGAATGGATATACAATTGCGACTTTTAAATCTATGGAGATATAAGTTGCAAGAAATTATTCAAAAACTAAGAAAAGCGAAGCAGTCCCACAAACGCTGGGTTAGCTATGCTTCAGCTTTAATTGAGGGTATCCCTA
>JAGRJO010000120.1 GCA_020442725.1 Lysobacterales bacterium | reverse complement strand
AACATCAAATTGATTTAAATTAATATCATCAAAGCGATTATTTGCAGATTTTAAAAATATATATGCTTCATGAAGCTGACTACTCAAAATAATCATTGAGCTTGTTAATTTTGAATAATCTATGTGATCTTGTGGAGTTGTGGCTTTTTCCGGTAAATTTTTTGAAATATCAAAAAAGTTTTCAGAAGTTAAATATAAATCATTCATTATCATTGAAGCTACCGTATAGTCTTTTTTTTCAGACTCCGTTAGTGCATTTATGCGTTGTTTACTGAATTTAAATGATTGGAATTTATTTTTCATTGTTAAATCTCGTAGGTTATTTATATTTCTTAAATCATAAAAAATTGAATATAGTTTACGAATAATTTGCAACTTTTTCAAATACTCAGTGAAACCTTTAGGCTGAGAATTTTGAGCACACTTTTTGATAAATCAATCCAAATAACTAGATTCCTGCCTTTACACGAATGACGAAAAAAATGAAGCGGTATTGACGGACATCTGTTATTGGCTTTGCTCAGTCAGTCTCGAAACGGTGCGTTGCATTTCAAAAGAGAGTTCTTTGCCTTGATAGATTTCATCAAAGGAAACTGCTGATAGGGCATATAATGGCGTGTTTGTGTCATAGAGCACATCAATCAATGTGATAAATCTTCGGGCCGTATTGCGGTCTTCTTTGTCTATTGCATGATTGATAACGATAAAGATGGTTTGGTATTTTTCTGCCAGTTGGATATAGTCTGAGGCGTTTCGGGGTTGAATGCATAGGACTTCAAATTCTAGCATGATGTGTTTGTCACTACGTTTGATGACTTCGACTTTCCTTTTGTTGATTTCGATAGCCGAAATGTGAATATCATCCGAACCAACCAATTGACTGAAGCGACTTTCAAATAGTGTTTCGTTGTGTTTATTGATTGGTGAAAGCCACTTTTGCTGGCTTGATGCTGTAGTATCCACTATGCGATAATCATGTTCTCCGTCCAATTGGATGATAGTCATATTTTGTTGCATCCATGAAATTGCCGGCAGGAATTTCTCTCGTTGTAAGCCTCCCAAATACAAATCTTTCGGATTGACATTGGAAGTGGTGATGATGGAGATATTGTATTTTTGCATAGCAAAGAGAATTCCGGCGAGCAGCATGGCATCGGTGATGTCATGCACCAGAAACTCATCCAGACATAGCACATCAATTTTTTCTGATAAATCTTTGATAACTGTATCGAGAGGGTTCTGCTGGTTTTTTATCTGCCTTAATTGCAGATGCAACCATTTCATAAAACTGTGAAAATGCTGTCTGCGAACTCTTTTTTCATCAATGGTTTGGATAAACAAATCCATCAGAAAAGTTTTTCCACGTCCCACCGAACCATAAATATATAGCCCGTTGAATCTTCTCTTCGGTTTAAAAAACCAGAATGAAGACTTTTTGTGAAGATTATGATGAATATTCTCAAAAGCCAGTACCACTTGCTCTTGCAATGGATCTTTGGAGATTTCCCCTTGTGAAACCTGTTTTTGGTAGAGTTTTAAAGGACTCATTTATTCTTCAGATGTGGTTTCTTCCTCTGGAAGTTGTCTGAGAATACCGTTTTTAATTGCTCCTTTTAAATCAATCAAACGACGATGAAAGAAATGTCCGGCTTTAAAAGTAATCAACTGCGGTCTGGGTTCTAAAGTATCAACATAGTTGTAAACTGCTTTTGGCGTTACCACATCATCTTCTTCACCTTGAATAATCAGCCACGGACATTGTGGAGTTTCCAATTTTGTATAATCATAACGCTCAACGGGCGGTGCAATTGTCAGAAACTGTGTTGGATTAACAGTTGGACAGGCTTTTAAAGCCGTATAAGAACCAAATGAAAAACCGGCAAGCCAGATATCATGTTCGGGGAATAATTCTTTAACCCAATTGTAAATTGCAATGACATCTTCGGTTTCTCCGTTGCCATCGTCAAACTCGCCATCCGTTTCACCAACACCACGAAAATTGAATCGAATAGTGTAGGCTCCGAGTTCACGGAAGGCTTTTTCAATCATGTGCGTGACTTTGTTATGCATGGTTCCGCCAAATAACGGATGCGGATGGCAAATGATTCCAACCGCTTTTCGGTCTTCTCCATCAACCGGATCTCCCGGCAAACACTCGATTTTGCCTACTGGTCCTTGCAGAAAAAAAGTTTTGTCAGGGAAAGTTTGAGGGTTTTCTATCATTTTAAGTTAAAAATTTCTAAACGGCGTGATTATATCACTCTTTCCACGGAGCGATAACGAATAACAACAACATTCCCGGGATTGCACAAGCGGTACATATCAGGAAGAAATCAAAATATCCGACTCTTTCGATAATATATCCGGTAGAGGCGTTGATAAAAGTTCGAGGAACTGCCGTAATTGCGGTAAATAAGGCAATTTGAGCGGCTGCAAAAGATTTGTTGCTGATTTTAAACATGAATGAAATCACCGCAACTGTTCCCATGCCAACGCCTAAATATTCTAAACTGACAACAATAAATAATGCGGTGTTTGACGGATTTTGTAGTTGTGACAACCATGCAAAGCCAAGTATGGTGAGCATTTGAAAGAATCCAAAAAGCCATAAAGATTTATTTAATGAAATTTTTCTCATCACTATTCCGGCAATAAAGGCTCCGGCAACTGTTGACCACAAAGCTGCTGCCTTTACCACTGTTCCCAAAACTGTTTTGGAGTAACCCATATCCAGATAAAAAGGTGTTGATAAAGCGGTTGCCATTGAGTCACCTAATTTATACAACATCAGAAAGACAAGTATAAGGATTCCGTGTTTATAACTGAATCTTGAAAAATATTCAGCCAACGGTTCAACAATTGATTGTGCCAGAGTTTTATTATTGTCATGTTTAATATCGTGCTCAGGAATAAACAGAGTCGTTACCAAACCGACCAACATAAATAATGCAACGATTGGGAAAACATACTGCCAATCTATTCGATCGGCAAGGACGAGTGCCAACGAACCGGGAACTAAAGATGAGAATCTGTAAGCATTCACAAACCAGGCATTACCCGCTCCCAGTTCTTCATCGCTCAGTAATTCTCTTCGATAAGCATCAATAACAATATCCTGAGTGGCGCTAAAAGTTGTCATAATGACGGTTAGCATCACAATTGTTGAGATTTGATTCTGTGGGCTGAAAAAACCGATTGATGCGATTGATAAGATTAATAAAAGTTGTGTGACAAACATCCAGCTTCTTCTTTGTCCCAAAAAAGGAAAACGATATCTGTCGAGTAAAGGAGCCCATAAAAATTTGATTGTGTAAGGAATTCCAATCAACTGAAAGAGACCAATATCTGATAAGTCAACTCCGGCATCTTTCAGCCAGGCAGGAATGGTTTGATAGAGAACATATAGTGGTAGTCCTGAGCTCATTCCCAGCAAAGTTGCTATGAATATTTTTTTATAATATTTTTTAGTTTCTTGATTCAGTTCGAGCATGAAATTGATGAAAGTCTATTTTGAGAGTTTTTTACAAAATTATTTTATTTCATAAATTTATTTTTAAAGGTTGATATGTTATCTTAATCTGCAAGCTATGGGAAGTAACAATATGATAACAGTCGAGCAGTTAAAAAATTATTATCCTTTCAATAAAATGGAAGAGAAATTTTTGCCGTTATTGCTAAAGCAATTCGAAACCGTTGAGTTTAATCGTGGAGAAGATATTTTCAAACACGATGATAACAAAGTTTATGCGAAATACGTTATCGAAGGTCGAGTTAAAATCACTTATCCCTCCGGTCGAGAAAAAGTGCTAAAAGCAGAATCTTTATCAGCCTATTATCCGGTTGGTGAGGTCAACAGCAACAAAAGGCTGAGTTCTGAAGTCGAATCAAAAAGCGCAAAGGTTATGATAATGAACAATATTTTTCTGGATCACTTTGTGGTTTGGGATAATTTGTTTAAAGAGTCATCATCGGACAGTCCTTTGCGTGGTCATGAATCTTATGATTGGGTGGTTGGGTTGCTAAACTCAAAAGCTGTTCAAATGCTTCCCAGAGGTCACGTTGATCAAATCTTCAAAAATTTAGAACCTTTGTATGTGAAACAGGGTGAAGAAATCATTTCAGAAGGTGATTTTGGTGATTTTTGCTACATCATCGTCAAAGGAGATGCGGATATTTTCAAAGTTGTGGCAGAAGGGGAAGAAAAAGTCGCAACAATTGGAGCAGGGGCTTTATTTGGAGAGAATGCTCTAGTGAGTAAAGATCCAAGGAATGCCTCGGTGCGCATGGTGACTAATGGTTTATTGATGCAGATGGCGGGCGAGAAGTTTTCATCCTTGTTGAAAAGCCATGTGGTGAGATGGATAACAACCGACACAACTTATGAAATGCTGCTTGAAGGAGCGGTATTGGTCGATGTCAGGGAAATGATTGAATTTGAAGAAGAAAGTTTTCACGATAGTATTAATATTCCACTTGGTGAACTGAGGGATAAAGCGGAGAATCTTTTGAAAAAAGACGTGCCTGTCATTACCTGCTCAGGAACTGGTTTGCGTTGTGCATCAGCTGCTTTTTTACTGGCAACACTAGGCTATGATGTTTATAGCATGCAAGGCGGTGTCAAAGGTTTGTTGAAGCTGATTGAAAGATTGGATGATTCGGAATCAACGAGTGTGTAATTCTCTGGTTGCTTTTTCCAGTTGACCATCCAGTAAATCTTCAAGTACAGCAAGAGACTTATCAATAGCATTATTAATGCTGATTTCATCATCGCTACTTGCACGATTCAGTACCCATGAAACGACCTTGCTTTTATGCCCGGGATGTCCGATTCCGAGTCGGATTCGGTAAAATTCATTACTACCGATTAAACTAATAATATCCCGCAGACCGTTATGTCCACCATGACCACCACCTTTTTTGAGTTTGACAGTTCCCGGTGGTAAATCTAATTCATCATAAGCAACCAGAATTTCTTCGGGTTTGATTTTGTAGAACTGAGTAATGGATTGCAATGCCTTTCCTGAGTGGTTCATGTAAGTCATCGGTTTCAATAACCAAATACTATGATTATTGATATCGACATTAGCAGCTTCACCATAGAATTTTTTGTTGTCTTTTAAATCAAATCCATACTTTTTACATAATGCATCAACAAACCAAAACCCTGCGTTATGACGAGTGTTTGTGTACTGACTACCTGGGTTTCCCAAGCCAACAATTAATTTTATGGAACTCATAAATTCTCCTTTCCCAAACAAAAACAGCCCCGAAGATGGGGCTGCTTTTTATAACAAAATGATTCGATTGAATATTTTATTCTTTGACTTATTCTGCAGCTTCCTCAGTTGCAGCATCAGAGTTAACATGAGTTGTAGAAACAACAACAGTATCATACTCTTCATCATGTCCGTGAGTGAAAGCTGTCAACTTAACCCCTTTAGGAAGTTTGATATCACTCAAACGTAACATATCACCCGGTTTGAATTTTGCCAAATCCACTTCGATGAATTCCGGCAAATCATCCGGTAAACAGCTCACTTCTACTTCAGTTAATTGATGAGATACAATAATACCTGAAGTTTTCGCTGCAGCTGATTTCTCTTCGTTCATGAAGTGTAAAGGAATATGCATGTGTAATTCAACATTATCTGCAACTCTTTGGAAATCCATGTGCATGATTACTGGCTTTGAAGGGTGACGTTGCATATCACGAAGTACAACTTTTTGACGTTTGCCATCAGCCGCTTTGAGCTCAAGAATACTGGTGAAGAATGATTCGTCTTCGATATATCTGAGCGCTTTGTGGTGTTCAATTGACACTGCTCTTGGATCTCTTCCTGCACCGTAAATGATACCAGGAACTTTGTTTTCACGACGTAGGCGGCGGCTCGCACCTTTCCCCAAATCATCGCGCAACTCGGCGTTAATTCTAAAAATTGACATATTATGTCTCCTGTTTAAGTTAAAAATTCTCCCGTTTTGCGACCAAACGAGACAGAGTGTGCTTTCGCACATTATCAGTCGATATACATCTCACTGACAGATTCTTTATTGGCAATTCTGCGAATGGTTTCCGCCAGCATTTCGGCGACACTCAATTGCCTGATTTTTTTACAGTTCCTTGCATCTTCACGCAGAGGAATCG
>JAGRJO010000011.1:18759-24492 GCA_020442725.1 Lysobacterales bacterium | reverse complement strand
TGAAAAATCATGAGCGAGTCTTCACGAGTTGAGTTAAAAATTGAAAACCAGATTGCTTTTGTCAGTTTGGCTCGTCCGCATAAACGCAATGCTTTGGATATGGAGATGTTTAAGTCCATTGCTGACACAATTAAAAAACTCAGAAAAAATCGTGACATTAGAGCGGTGATAGTTTCCGGTCAGGGTGAAGATTTTTGTTCCGGTTTGGATGTGAAATCAATTATGAAATCCAAATCAGCGCCGCTGAAATTATTAAAAAAATGGAATCCCTTTTCATCCAATCTGGCTCAATTTGTTTCGACCGGATGGCAAAAAATTGGTGTTCCCGTCATTACTGTGATTCATGGTCGTTGTTGGGGTGGTGGCTTGCATATTGCTCTGGGTGCGGATATTCGCATTGCCACACCTAATGCTTCTTTGTCGATTATGGAGGGTCGTTGGGGCTTGATTCCTGATATGGGCGGTTTGCTTGCCCTGCGAACCCATTGTCGTTTGGATGTTGCTAAAGAACTCACATGGACTGCAAAAATCATTGATGGAAAACAGGCAAAAGATTTTGGATTAGTTACGCATTTGTCTGAAACTCCCAAAGAGGCGGCGATGCAGTTAGCTGAAGAATTAATTGAACAATCGCCTGACACGGTTTCAGCTGTCAAAAAATTGTACAATAAAAGTTGGAAAGGTCGTAAGGGCTGGGCGTTATTCCGTGAATCGTTTTATCAAATTCGTATTCTTTTGGGGAAAAACAGTCGTATCAAAGCATACAACCAAACTCATGAACCAGATGAACACAAACCATTCCTCAGACGTAAGAAGTGGTGAATTTTCAAAATTCAATGACGTTAATTATTGAGAGAAATAGATGCAAAACAAAACTATCATCATTTTGAGCTTATTGGTTTTATCCTCATGCGCTCAGAAAAATTCAGTTAAGAACTCATCAAACCTAAGTGATCACAAAACCCCTTATGAAATTGTGGAAAAAGCACCACAGAGTGATTGGCGAGATTTAGATCAGGAAAACAGTCTTTATATCAAACTCGAAAGCGGAATGGTGGTTGTCGAATTGGCAAAAGACTATGCTCCAAATCATGTTCAAAATACCAAGGCATTAGCAAGAGAGGGTATATTCGACAATACCAGTTTTTATCGGGTGATTGATGGTTTTGTTGCACAAGGCGGCCCGATGAACCCTGAAAAACTGACAAAACCTAAAAATGGAAATCTAAGTATCGACGCTGAATTTAGTATAAAAACTGAAAAACCATTCAATATCACAGCAATTGAAGAGTTTGATGGCTATGCTGATGAAACCGGTTTTTATAAGGGTTTTGCAGTCGGTCGCTCTGCTGATAAAAAAGACAATTGGTTGTTGCATTGTTATAGAGCATTTGCCATGGGTCGGGCGAACGATGTGAATAGTGGCGGCACAGAACTCTATGCAGTTATAGGAAATGCCCTACGATATCTGGATAAAAATACGACTGTGTTCGGTCGTGTGGTTGCCGGAATGGAGCATTTGCAGGCTCTCAAACGCAGCTCCGGTTTAAATGGTTCTGTTGATGTCACCAACGAAAATAAAATTATCAGCATTCAGGTAGGAAGTGATTTAGAAGAATCTGAACAACTTCAGTTACAAATTATGGATACAGCATCACAATCTTTTAGAGATTTGATTCAATCTCGTAAAAATCGTAAAGGTGAGTGGTTTGTGGATGCAAAAAATTATATTGATGCTTGTAGTGTGCCTGTTCCTTCGCGATTAAAAATTAATCAATAAACCGTTATTAGCAGTTTTCTTCGGTGAGGAGAATCGCGATGCTCACAAAGATAGATTCCCTGCCATGTTCCCAATGCCAAACGTCCATTGGTAACGGGAACAGTCAACTGGCACCCGAATAACGAAGACTTGATATGAGCCGGCATGTCATCGTCGCCTTCATAGCAATGTCTGAAAGGAAAGTTACGAGGAACGAGCTTTTCTTCAAAACTCTTAAAATCTTCCCGTACGGTTGGATCAGCATTCTCATTGATGGTCAAGCCGGCACTGGAATGTTGCAAGAAAACGTGAACTAGACCCGCATTGGTTCCTTTAATCTCATGAGCAATTGCCTGCTCAATTTCATCAGTAATCAGATAATAACCTCTTCCGGGCGTGTTGATAACAATTGGGAACTGTTTCATGGTTTGCGATTATTCTATCAAGAGATTTCACTATAGTTTTTTTTGGACTTTGAAACAACTGCAATTTTAAAAAATATCTCAACCGAAAGAAAAAGAGAGATAAACTTTCAGTTGAGATAAGGATGAGCTCTATGAGCCCTGAGCCAGTCGAAACTGAATGAGTACCATAAATAATTCATCCACAAAGTCCTTTTGATCGCTCGTCAATACATTACGAATTTCTTTCTTCATGTGTTCTTTGGCAACAATTATCTGAGAAAGAAGTTCACCCTGTCTATCAGCTATTTCCTGCAAAAAAGTTTCATCAACCTGATCTTCGCCAAGGTTATTTTCAATCAATAATTGTCTGTTATTCAGCATTTCATTCGCTTTATATGCCAATACGGGTGCATAGGAGAAAACGACTCCTCGGATGTCACTCCGTTGCTGATCTGTCAAATTAAACTCATCAGCTAAATCAGCAATCTGCTGCATAATCCCCATTGCGTTACCAATCATGGTTTTATTGGCAAATGCTGTGGTCGTTGTCAAAGCAATGAAGCAAGTTAGGAGAACTATTGTTTTAAATATTTTCATGTGATTTCTCCTTAATATTTGCTTGGGCATTTGATTTCATTGCCATTGGCGTCATAGCAAGCATGATTGTGATTGACCCCTGAATTCGAATCATAAGTCGTATCACCTTGATAAGAGTTCCCGTTATTAGCTGTTGCCGTCGTAGAACGCGCACCAATCACTCCACCACCGGCTGATCGACTGAACCCTCCGGATGTTGAAGCTGAACCATTGGCACCTGTAGCAGCAGCTCCACCTTGGTAATTTACATTTCCTGAACTATCAGCTGTGTATGAACCAGCCCTGAAACCAGCACCTCCATTTGGACCTTTTACAGCAGTTGCGCCACCGCCAGTTGCTTGCCCTTGTCCGTTTGTGGTCGTTCCTCTGGCTCTGGCAAATCCTCCGCCATTCTGTCCTTTAGCTGCAGCGCCTCGGGCTGTTGTTACACCGCCGTCTGCATTTTCAGTTTTGACACTTGCTTTGACTCTTCCTCCTGCATGAACAGGATTCATAATCATTAATGTGGCTCCTAAAAATAAGGCTGTAATTGTTTTTCTGTCTAAATGAATCATAATTTTGCTCCGTAAGTTTTGTTAAACGTAGGTGCATTATGAAATCATGATGTAACACCAATATGAGCAAAGTGTAACAAAATGTAATAATCAACCTTAATCCCAAAAGTCTGATAAAATGTGAAACTCTGAGGTGAATTATTTAATGAGTAAAATTCTGAACATATTGATTGTTGATGATGACTTGAAACTACGTTCTTTGCTGAAAAAATATCTGTTGGAGCAAGGTTTCTTTGTTTCTGATGCCGCAAACACCACAGAAGCGGATCAAGCAAGGATTAAAGATCAATTTGATGCGATTATTTTAGATTTAATGATGCCCGGCGAAAACGGTCTGGATTTTTGTAAACGACTGAGACACTCAGGAAACAATATTCCCATTATCATGTTATCCGCTCAAGGAGAGGACATTGACAAAATCATCGGTCTGGAAATGGGCATGGATGATTATCTCTCCAAACCTTTTAATCCCAGAGAGCTTGTTGCCCGTATTAAAGCGATAACCAGACGCCCACAAGCTGATACTATTTCTTCAACTGAGACTATCTATCGTGTTGGAAGGTTTGATTTTGATACAGTTAAGAGACATTTAAAGTCCGAAAAAGGACAAATAACTGCTTTGACTTCCAGCGAATACGATTTGCTCAAAGCCTTAGTTGAGAATGTCAATATCCCTCTATCCAGAGACAAAATCATGCAAATTCTTCATTCCAAAGAATTTGAAATTTATGATCGGAGTATTGATGTGTTGGTTTCCCGTTTGCGGAAACTGGTAGAAGAAAACCCTGCAAAACCGGAACTGATTAAAACAGTCTGGGGTGTTGGTTATGTATTTGTGAGTGATATTTAAGGCATTGTCATGAAAAAGTTTTTCAATTCAACATACTCACAGATGACAATTATGTTTGGTGTGTTGTTACTGATTAATTTTACAATCGTGTTGTTTGTTTTTCGCACATCAACTTTTTCACCGGCTGCCAAACAAATGGCGCAACAAATCAATAATCAAATGCTGATAATTAAGCATCTCCTAAACGAGAAAAATTTTGATCAAAGTAAAATTAAACTCAATGAGATTTATACAAATGGAGAAGTACTCATTAAAACGAGATCTCCATCAGATCATTTTCCACAGATTCAATTTTATCAAGAGCTAAAAAATCAACTTGACAAACAAAACATCCGTACAGCATTTCTGCAAGCCGATGGTGAACCCCCTCGTTTATGGTTGCAACCCACATGGACAAAAGAGTATTGGTTGGGCTTCGCTTTTTACTCTTACATCGACAATATTTCAGCTTTGTTTTTGGGTCTGGCTATCACCTTATTTTTACTGACTCTATTGGCTTCCTTTTTTTTCAGCCGTTATATGTTGAAACCATTCAAACAGCTTGCATCAATGGCAAAATCAATCGTTCAAGGTGAAAATTCTGATAAAAACTTACCTGTTAAAGGAACACTCGAAGTTCAAAATTTGACAGAGCTGGTAAAAAATTCTGCCATACAAATTCAAAAACTGAATCAAGAAAAAGAAATTCTGTTAGCTGGTGTTTCACATGACTTACGCACACCGCTTGCAAGAATGAGATTGCAAACAGAATTCATGTCAGATGATGAAATGCGCGAAAACATGAATAATGAAATTGATGAAATGAACCAAATCATCAACGATTTTATTGCTTTTGTTAAACTTGGTAGCGAAGAAAAGTTCGAAAACACCGATTTAATAACAATCATTCAACAAAGCATGGAGCCATATCTACAACAAGGAAAACAGATTGATTTTAAAACTGATATGAGCAAATGCCATTTAAAACTCAAACCAATCAGTATTAAAAGGATGTTAACAAATATTTATGAAAATGCTTTCAAATACGGAAAACCGCCGGTAAAAATCACACTGGAAAAAGAAAGTGATTTAGTAAAAATAATGATTTATGACCACGGAAAAGGCATTGCAGAAAAAGACTTTGAGAAAATATTTGAACCGTTTGTTATGGCACAATCCAACGAGAACGAATACGGCTCGGGATTGGGTCTTTCAATCGTCAAAAAACTAGCCCAACAAAACAACGCCCGAGTTTCTGCAAGCAACCATATCAACGGCGGATTGCAGATTGAAATAGTGATTAAATGTTAATGTTCGAGTGGTCTTAACTGCTTTGAAACTTTATGTAAAATGCCATTGATGAAGGTATGAGAGCCTTCGCCTCCATACTGTTTTGCCAGTTCGATGGCTTCGTTTAATATCACTTTATAAGGAGTTTCGATATGATTTTTCAATTCAAATACGGCAAGCAACAGTATTGACTTTTCAACTTCTCCAACATCGTAAGATGATCTTTCAACGAGGGGAGAGACTTCTTTTTCGTAGGAGTCGATATTTTCAATGATGTTGTGCAAGGATTTTTGGAAAAAA
>JAGRJO010000011.1:18431-18743 GCA_020442725.1 Lysobacterales bacterium | reverse complement strand
CCTGATCGACTTTCGCCATGTCTTGCTCAGTCAAAAACTGAGTAATAATTGTGGAAACCGGTGATTCGTTCAATTGCCATTGATAAAGTGCCTGAACCAATCGTTTTCTGGCTCTTCGTTTGGCTGCTAAGTGTTCAGGTATTTTTTTTTGTTTCATTTTCAATCCTTGTAAACGGGGAATTGGTTGCAAAGTTTAACCACTTGAGTTTTTACATTATTAATCACATCATCATTGTCAATATCATCCAAGATATCAGCTATCCAGTTGGAAATTTGGATAAATTCTTCTTTGCCAAATCCTCGAGTTGTTCC
>JAGRJO010000011.1:0-18421 GCA_020442725.1 Lysobacterales bacterium | reverse complement strand
ACCCAAACGCAAACCCGAAGTGACAAATGGTGATTTCGGATCATTTGGAACAGAATTTTTGTTAACTGTGATATGAGCCTCACCTAAACGAGCTTCTGCATGTTTTCCTGTGATGTTTTTACTGATTAAATCAAGTAGGAACAAATGGTTTTCAGTTCCTCCTGAAACAATGTCGTAACCACGTTGAATTAGGGTTTTTGCCATAATATCAGCATTCTCTACAACTTTTTGCTGGTAGGACTTAAATTCCGGTTGCAAGGCTTCATTGAAAGCGACAGCTTTCGCAGCAATGATATGCATTAAAGGCCCGCCCTGAATTCCCGGGAAAACGATAGAGTTAAGTTTTTTCTCAATTTCGAGATTGGATTTTGCAAGAATAATTCCACCACGAGGACCACGCAGAGTTTTATGCGTAGTTGATGTGGTAACATCAGCGATATTGACTGGGCTTGGATACACTCCTGCGGCTACAAGACCGGCAATATGAGCCATATCCACCATGAAATAAGCACCGACTTCGTCAGCAATCTCTCTGAATTTTTGCCAGTCAATTTTTTTGGAATAAGCTGAAAAACCACCAATAATTAGCTTCGGTTTATGTTGTAATGCCATATCGCGAACATTTTCAAAATCAATATTACCGTCAGCATCAATACCGTATTGAACGGCGTTAAATATTTTACCGGAAAGATTGACTTTGGAACCATGAGTTAAATGCCCGCCATGATCAAGACTCATACCTAAAATCGTGTCACCCGGTTGCAAAAGTGCAAAATAAACTGCCTGGTTAGCTTGAGAACCGGAATGTGGCTGTACGTTGGCATAATCAGCTTGAAATAATTCCTTTACTCTTGAGATTGCCAGTTGCTCTGCAATGTCAACATATTCACAACCACCATAATAGCGTTTGCCGGGATAACCCTCAGCGTATTTATTGGTCATCTGACAACCTTGTGCTTCCATCACGGCAGGAGAAGTGTAATTCTCGGAGGCAATCAATTCGATATGGTGTTCCTGACGTTGATTTTCCGCAACAATGGCATCCCAAAGTTCAGAATCGGTTTTTGCAATCGTATCTTTTTTGCTAAACATGGCTGTATTCAATCATTTACCGGCTAAAGAGCGATATTTTACATTGTAAAATTTGTGAAAACATTTGAATATCACAATTTAATGATAATAATTGGAATAAATTGATTTTATTTACGATTCAAATGAAACCACCAATCTGTGAAGTGTGTCATCTGGATTTCCGACATGAGCTGGAAAAAAATCCAGCGGCCGGAGGATTGGTTTATTTCAGCGACTACCAAACACTTGGTAATGGTATGGCTGGACATCCAAAAGGTTTGGGGTGGTTTTGCGCAAAGCATTTAAAAGATGCTCAGTTTTTATCATCACTGAGTAAGCGGATGGCAATGGAGCAACTCAGAAGAAAATTCAACAACTTCGGGTAATTAAAGCGTTTTCCGCCCATAATTCATCATTGATTATTATTAACTGACAAATTCCTTATTATCACTTTCAGCTTGGTACGTTTTCGATTTATAATAGGCGTTGATTTTAAATATTGAAAAAGCGGAATCAATTATGAAAAAAGTTTTTATTTTTATGTCTTTAGTATTTGCATCTTTGTCTTTTGCCGGAGATGTGGAATCAGGGAAAGCGAAGTCTGCAATGTGTGCATCCTGTCATGGTGCAGACGGAAATAGTGTGAATCCGGTTTGGCCAACTATTGCTGGCCAGCATGAAAACTATATTTCCAGACAACTGTCTCTGTTCAAAAGTGGCGAAAGAAAAGCCACAGTTATGGCAGGAATGGTTGCTGCTTTGAATGAAGAAGACATGAAAGATTTGGCTGCTTACTTTAATGCACAAAAAGCAGCAAAGAAAGCTGCTGAACCTGAACTGGTAGCTTTGGGTCAATCTATTTTCCAGGGTGGAAAGTCCGAATTAAATATTCCGGCTTGTATGTCATGCCATGGAGTTGCAGGTGAGGGAAATCCATTGTCAGGATATCCGATTGTTGCCGGACAACATGCTGCTTATAATGAACAACGCCTGAAAGATTTCCGAGCAGGAGAGACTGTAAAAAATGCTGATGATGTGAATGGAAATATCATGGCAAGTGTTGCGAAATATCTGAGCGACGATGAAATTAAAGCCGTTGCCAGCTATATGCAAGGTTTATCTTCAAAATAGAATTTGAACTTCATGGTTGGATTACAGTCCAAGTCCACTCATAAATTAATTCAAGGAGTTTAAGTATGAAATTTGCATTTGTTTTGCTTTTTCTGGCGGTTTTTTCTATTAGCGCTCAAGAATCTCAAAATACTCAATCTGCTTTTAGTAGTGGGTTGCATTACACCGAATTGAGTCCGGCTTATGAAACCGGGAACGATAAACAAGTTGTTGTGTATGAGTTTTTTGGTTATATGTGTCCACATTGTGCTAATTTTCAAACTTATATGAAACCATGGCATGAAAAGCTACCTGAAAATGTAACTCTGGTTAGAGTTCCAGTTGTCTTCCAACCGGGTTGGGATGTGTATGCAAAAGCTTATTACACAGCTGAGTCAATGGGAATACTCGAGCAAACTCATCAGGCAATGTTCGATGCACTTCATAAAGAGCGCAAAAGATTTTCAACACTGGAACAAGTCGCGGATTGGTATGCCGAAAACTTTAATGTTGATAAGGAAGCATTTTTATCAACTGCAAAATCTTTTATGATTGATTCAAAAGTGCGTCAATCGACCAATATGTTTCAAAGAATGCAAGTAACATCAACTCCGACTTTGGTTATCAATGGTAAATATAAGCCTAATGTTAAAGCATTGGGAAGTTACAATGCACTATTTGAGTTAGCAACATTCTTAGCTGACAAAGAAGTCGCAGAAATGAGCCTTAACACACAATAAGGAAATCATTCGATTTATGAAAAAAATACTTTTAATTTTAGCGGTTTTATTATTTGTTGTCTCTTGCTCTGAGGAGCAAGAACAAGTTTCGGAACTTGATAAAGAGTTACAAATGGTAAAGGAGAGCACAAAAAAACCGGAACCTGAAATCCAAAAGCCGCAACAGCCAAGATATACTGAAGGAACTGACTATGTAACTCTTGAAGCTCCGTATGATACCGAGAATGCCAGTCAAGTAATTATTTACGAATTCTTTGGTTATACTTGTCCGCATTGTTTTCATTTCGAACCAACGATGGAAGAATGGTTAAAGAAAAAACCTAATGTTGCAAAATTGGTCAGGGTTCCTCTTAATTTTCATCCAAGCTGGGCTGTTTATCAACAAGGTTTTTTGACAGCTGAATCAATGGGCGTGGCTGAGCAAGTTCATAATAAATTATTCTCTGAGATTCATGAAAATCATAAAAACTTTACCAGTATTGAGCAACTTGCTGAATGGTATGCTGAAAACACTGGTATAAATAAAGATGAATTTTTAAGTACAGCAGACTCTTTTATTCTGGATTCCAAATTAAGAAAAGCCGATAACATGGGCTTTCGCATGCAAATTACCGGAACTCCATCAGTTGTTGTGAATGGTAAATACAAAGTTCAGAATAACTCCAAAGATCAAAAGCATACAATTGGGGTCATTAATTACCTGATTGCAAAAGAAGCTACCGAAATGGGATTGATTAAATAACATTCAAAATATTTCTAAACCATGAAAACCCGTGTGACCCCACGGGTTTTTTCGTTTTCAATAATATAAAAGAAGACCTTTGTTCGATTCTGAGTAATTGGGAAAATGCATTTGACTTGTTGTCTTAACAGAGTTTAAGATATATTTTTTTGCTCTCAATCTGTATTATGACTTCTGATAATAAAAACATCTCTGAAATTAAAGCCGATAAAGAAACAGTTATTATTAATACGGAACTCAGTTTGTTTGAGGCCTTGATTCCCGTTGTCGCACTCATATCAATGCTTGCATACAATATCTTTTTTGTTGAGGATCAGGAGTTGCTGGGAGCTTATACCAATCAGTACATTTTACTAATCAGTGGATTGATTGCAGCAGTTGTTGGTTTCTTCAATAAGGTTGGTTTTAACTTGATGCTCAAAGAGGTGTGGGAAAATCTTCGCACTGTGTTTATACCGATAGTCATTTTAATAATGGTTGGTGCATTATCCGGAACATGGTTATTCAGCGGAATTATTCCGGCAATGGTTTATTATGGATTAAAAGTTTTAAACCCGGAGGTCTTTCTGCCGGCATCGGTTGTAATTTCCATCATTATTTCAATAGCTACAGGAAGCTCCTGGACTACCTCAGCGACCGTTGGTATTGCTCTCATAGGAATTGGCACCGCTCTGGGAGTTCCAACAGGGATGGTTGCCGGTGCCGTTATTTCGGGAGCTTATTTTGGTGATAAAATGTCACCACTCAGCGATACAACCAACCTGGCTCCGGCAATGGCAGGAACCGATTTGTTTACCCATATTCGTTATATGACTTATACAACAATACCAACCATACTTATTACAATTGTTGCTTTCACGATTATCGGTATGAATGTGAACACTAACGGTAATGCCGATATTAATTATTTACTTCACGATATCGAAAACTTATTTCATATCACTCCATTGCTGTTTATTGTTCCGGCTGTTGTGGTTGTATTGATTGTTTTTAAAGTCAAACCGTTTATTTCATTATTTATAGGTGTGATTGCAGCTGCAGTTTTTGCTTTAATATTTCAATCAGATTTGCTCAAATCACTTCCCGACTCACAATTATCAACTATCACACAGTCTATTTTTATAGAAACATCTATTGAAACTGATAACAAAATTTTGAGTGAATTATTCAATGCAAAAGGCATGCTTGGAATGTTATGGACCATTTTATTGATTATTTCTGCAATGGTATTCGGAGGTATCATGGATGGAATCGGTGCATTGGAGCGAATCACAGAATTTTTGCTAAAAATGGCGAAATCGGTATTCGGGCTTTTTTCCAGCACGGTTGCCAGTTGTATGGGCTTGAATATCTTGGCATCAGACCAGTATCTTGCGATTGTGATTCCCGGCAAAATGTATGAAAAAGCTTATAAAGACAGAAACTTGGCACCTGAGAATCTCAGCCGGACACTGGAGGACAGTGGAACAGTCACTTCCGCATTGGTTCCCTGGAATACTTGCGGAGCTTACCAATCAAGCACCCTTGGAGTTGGTGTTGGTGAATATTTTGCTTATGCGATTTTCAACTGGCTCAGTCCAATTATGACGCTAATATTCGCAGCATTCAGAATTAAAATTCGCCAGTTGATAAAAAGCTAAATCATTCAAATCCGTTGTAGAAGATTAAATCACTTGGAAGTGCTAAAAATAGCACAAAACCATCATGGTCGGAAACCCTCAGCGAAGTTGTCGAATCGCTTTCATAACTGAGGTTGACGTCTGACTGTCCTCTTGCATATCTCATTTCATTGAAATAAGACAATGCAGTATCATTCAGCAAAGCATGATCCAGAACTTGAGCACTTCCTGCGAAGATATAAGAATACTGCTGAGACGATACCAGTGTTTGAACGGCATTAGTTAAAGGACTGGATGCAAACAATGGAGCTGACCACCACTCATTATCGAGTTCATCAGCTGTTCCGGTGATTTGTCCAATCATATCGACATAACCGTCAGTAAACTGGAAGGCATTGAAGTCACCTAATGTAACAACGGCTTCTCCCGGATTATTTGTTTGAATCGAATCAATCATATTGGCAACCGAGTTCGCTTGCTCGAATCTCTTTTCACGGACACGGGTGCTTTCAGTCCCTTCAATTCCACCACGGGAACGCATGTGGACAACCAGCAGGTGCAAGTCCATTGAATCTGCCCCCAATGTAATGGTTGAATCCATGTGCAAAGGTGGACGATCATGCAATAATGCTCCGTTTGAACTCTGTGTTTCAGATGCTCCTAATTGTGTCACTCCATTGACTGTTACGATACTCGCCTGATACATAAAGCCGACATCAATGCCACCACGATCATTTCCTTCAACTAAAACAGTTGTATATGTTGGTCCGCCATTTAGAGTGATTCGAGCTGATAAATCATTCAAAACATTAATATTTTCGACTTCTTGCATAGCAATGATTAAAGGGGACTTAAGGTCATTGATAAAATATTTTGATAACTTATCAAGTTTGAGCTGATATGTTGGTGTATCTAAAATTGTATCGTCATCTTCAATGCCCGGATCATCAACATCGTTAAAAAATCTGTATAAATTGGCAGAAGCCACCGTTGCTTCTATATTGCTGTGTCCTCTCACAGGTGCCGGCGTCACGTTTTCATTGATGATATTGATTTCAGAAGGCCAGATTTCATATTCTCCAAAATCATAGCCAAAAACACCTTTAATAGAAACTTCTGTGCCGCCGGTGTATTTTGCTAGCGGTAATGTTAAACCATCTATATCCATCTCCAGAATTTCCGGGTTCCCATCAAAAAGTGGCAATTCATGAATTCCCGGGTAATCTATACCCGGTTCCCTGAATGCACGGGCACTTCCGGCTCTGACAAAAACATCATCATCATTTGGAAAGAAGAATCCGGCAAATCCGGAACTGATAAATCCCTGAGGCATATCAAAGTGCATGCCTTCCAGACATTCGTATTTATGTGTGGTTTGGTCGGTTGAACATACAGCATCTTCAGGATTGTTTGGTGGGAAGCTATCATTCAACAACACAGCTGTTGGAAGTGAGTTTCCACTGGATTGTATAATCACTGATACACCACCAGAGAATTCGGTAAAATCAAAATATTCGACAATTCCCCCGGACACATCAACCAAATCTCCTATCGAATATATAGTTTGAGGGTCTGGGTTTGTTCCAGTATAAACAAATATACCGTTGGATGTATTGCTGTCTCCATCATCACGGGCATCCGGTGTCTGCATGAAAAAACCATTGGTATCAAGAGCCGTTACAATATTGCCATTTGAACTGACAGTGAAACCATCATAGGCTGATGTTATTGAGTCTCCCTGAATTTCCCAAATCTCCAGATTCGGTGTTCCTGTGGCAAATGACCAACTATAATTGTCACCACCAATGATATCACCATTTCCATCCAGTTGGTCATCTCCACCATCAGTATCAGTAATCTCAGAGGCAATCAATGTCACGGTACAAAAGGAGTTGTCAGGCAATGCAGAGTCCGGCGTCAGTGTAATAACATCAGAAGTCAAAGGCAAACCGCTATAGCTCAAATTACCTGTTCCGCAATCAATTGTAGCCGCCGATGCTGTTGCTACGACCTCTTCACTAAAATTGACGGTAATTGTAGTGCTTGTTGATACCTGAGAAGCACTTTCCGCTGGAACAGTTGAACTAACCTGCGGAGGAATATCTCCGGTGACACAACCATTAAAAAAACTACCATCATGTTTTGTACCCGGTGAAAATAAGCTGCCGCTTGTTGTAGTGCTGTGAAGAACAAAACTTCCCGTAATGTCTGGGTCTCTAGTGAATGATTGATCTTCTTCTCCAAAATCACCATAAATCTCTGATGCTATAATTACATCGCTATCATTTTTTAAAGTAATAGTATCTCCATCATTATTTAAAGCTAGACCATTTGATGCGGTTTGTACAGTTGAACCGCCAAATAAGCCAGTAGGACTCCCACCTCCGAAAACCACTATAGAACACTCACCTGAAACAATGGTATTAGCAGGAAAAGTGTATCTTACTTGCGAGCTATCACTTAATGTCCAACCGGAAATATCCAATGGATCAATTGAATTATTATAAATTTCAACAAATTCATCATCAGAACCATCTCTAACACCATCGCCGTTGGCATCTCCCGCTAAACCAGCTGCAGGGTCAGCTTGAAATTCGTTAATTACAACATCCGGCAATACTCCTTTCGGAGATACAGGGTGGTTGATAGATAAAACCTCAGTTGTAAAAAATACAACCAATAATAGATAAACGTGTTTGTTGAACATTGTTTGAATACCTTTGCTTTTTCGGAGAATCCCAACATTTTAAGGTAAAAAACGAATAATTCATAAAGCATAAGGTTTAATTTCTAAAGAGTGAGTGAGAAAATCATAAAAATTCATCATTTTGAAACTTTTTACATTACATTAGCTATCCCATAAACATATTCATGAATATGCTGAGATTCCGTGGCGTTCTGTTTTATAATTGAACTTTCAATTGTACAAATGTCAAAGGCTATAAAAAAACAACACCTATGTATCTCGATTCTTTCGGTTTTGACGAACCTCCATTTTCAATAACGCCAGATCCTAAGTTTGTTTTTCTCAGTGAAAAACATCAGGAGTCTTTGGCACATTTGGTTTATGGAATTACCAGAGGAGGAGGTGCCGGTTTTGTGCAACTCACAGGCGAAGTCGGAACCGGAAAAACAACGATTTGTCGTTTGCTTTTAGAACAAATTCCTGAAAATACTCACATCGCTTTAATTTTGAATCCATGCATCACGCCGATTGAGTTACTGGAAAATATTTGCAAAGAATTAAAGATTTCGCTGAGAGGTATAAAAGGAAAGTTGAACCGAATGGTGGATAAGCTGAATGATTTTTTATTGAACTCGTGGGCAAAAGGCGAAAACACGGTTGTTGTGATTGATGAGGCGCAGAATTTACCTCGTGATACTTTAGAACAACTCCGATTATTAACAAACTTAGAAACCGACAAACAAAAATTACTCCAAATCATTCTCATCGGACAGCCGGAGTTGCGAACAACGATGAGACGCAATGATTTGCGGCAACTGGCTCAAAGGGTTACAGCCCGATACCATTTAATGCCTTTATCCGCTGAAGAAACACAAAAGTATTTGTCACACAGAATCAATAAGGCAGGAGGCGATTTTAATATCATTTCCAAACCCGTAGCCCGAAAAATATATCAATTGACGGGTGGCGTTCCCCGGTTGATTAATATTTTGACAGACAGAAGTTTGTTGGCTGCTTATTCTGAAAACTCTGAAAATATAACAAAGAAACATGTAAATACTGCCGCTAATGAAGTTCTGCCCGAATCTAATCCGACTCACCAAAATAGGAATAATACATCCTACTATCTGTTGAGCTTAGTTTTATTGATGATTTTAGCCGGGTTGATTTATTGGTTTGGATATAGAAATCACACACAACCTTTAGTGACTGAAATGGCAGAAAACAACATTTCGACCAATAGCACTTTTGAATACTCATCCAATGCAATGGTTTGGGAAAGCTATCTCAAACTTTGGGATTCCTCTTCAAACAAAATCTGGTCAAAAACAACGTGCCCGGAAAGCAAAGATTCAGGTCTCGCATGTATGAGACGCCAAGGTAATTTACAACAGATTAAAAAACTGAATCGCCCTGTTGTGCTGTTAGTTAATGACAAACTGATTTTATTGGAAAAAATAAAATCAAGTCAAATTGGCTTAAAAGACAAAGATAACAATCTTATTTTTCTGAGTGAAAACTGGTTACGCGACGAATGGTTGGGAACTTATTTCATTCTCTGGCCGATGCCGGCTCAGTTGCTCGATAATCCTGACGCGAAAGAATTAAATCGCTGGAGTCTGGAAATGGCAAATTCCATTTCGACTCAGAAAATAGATGATATGCAACTGAATGACTGGATTATTGATTTTCAACGTTCTAATGGTTTGCTCGATGATGGTATAATCGGCTCTGAAACTCAAATGGCGTTGAGCCTAAGTGCTTATAACGGACCAACTTTAAAATAAAATTATGTCAACAATATTAGATTCTTTAAAAAAATCTTCCAATCAACGTAACGATAATGAAAAAAGTTCGTTAGATGGGTTTAAATTTGGTTCCTCCTCAAATTCAAAAACGGGCAACCTGAGATTGTTGTTTTGGATATTCTTTATCATCATTTCGGTATTTGTTACATATTGGTTCGGTTTTAGAGAAATTGAATATACAGGTGAGTCAGAACTAATCGAAACTCCAAATCAAACAGCACAACAAGTTTCCAAAGAAAATAAATTAAATATAAAGAACAATCGTTTGGCGAATGGAAATAAAAAAGCCAAACCAAATTCTGAAGAGGTCAAAAAGCAACTGAATCAGAAACAACCGGTGAGCCAGTCTCAAAATCCAGATCAAGCTGTGGTGGCTAAGCAAAAGCCTGAAAATAATAAAGCGGAAGAAAATAGGGCGCAAGCTGAAATAAAAAATGATTCTGCTCAAAAACCAAAGGTTGAGCCAAATAAAGAATCTGACAATAATGATTCGCTAGTTGATTCTCAACCTATTAAGTCTCAAAACGAACAGTCTGTTATTAAAGAAGTTCCTGAAATGATTAAACAGCAGGAATATCCCTTTGTGTATCAGTTACCTTTCAATATCCGTAAAGAAATTCCGAAAATCAAACTTAATATTCATATTTACGACCAAAATAAGGAGAGTCGATTGGTTGTTGTGAATGGTGAAAATTATGAAATTGGAGATTTGATTGAAGAAACTCTGTTGATACACGATATTGTGCCGGAAGGATTGGTTCTGGACTTTAACGGACAGAAGTTTTTGATTCCTAAACTGTAATTATTTCTAAGGTTTTATTACATAAATGTCGGACTGACATGGAAAAGTCGTTCGACATCATTGATGTTTCGTTTGTCAGAAACAAACAAAATGATATGATCTTCATGTTCGACGACAACATCTCTATGAGCAATGATAACTTGATTGCCTCGAATAATACCACCAATAGTTGTGCCGGGTGGTAAGTTGATGTCTTGCAACTCTCTACCGATAACTTTTGAAGTCATCGAGTCGCCATGAGCAATCACTTCAATAGCCTCGGCAGCACCGTTTCTTAAAGAGTGAATTCGAGCCATGTTGCCTTTTCTGACATGTACAAGCAAACCACCGATGGTGATATGTTGCGGAGATATAGCAATGTCTATTTGGTCTCGTTCCAGCAATTGTGCATAATTATGACTGCTGATCAGAGTAAGAACTTTACTTGCCCCCATTTTTTTAGCTACTAATGCAGATAAAAGATTGGTTTGATCATCATTTGTAATCGCACAGAAAATATCAGTTTGATCAATATTTTCTTCATACAATATTTCTTCAGAAGTGCAATCGCCTTTGATAACAAGTGCTTTAGTTAATTCTTCTGCAATAAATCGGGAACGCCTTTTATCATTTTCAATGACCTTGATTGAGTGATCTTTTTCCAACATTTTTGCCAGACTAAAGCCAATATTTCCACCTCCGGCAAGAATCACTTTCTTAACCGGGCGATCTGCGTGACGCAGAGTTTGCATGACCAGTTTAATATCTTTTTTGGCGGCAAAAAAGAACACCATGTCGTTGATTTTTATAACCGTATCACCATCCGGTGAAATGGCCTGATTATCACGGAAAATTGCAGCCACTCTGGCATCCACACCCTCTGGCATATAATTATGAATTTCACGCAATTGATGTCCTATTAACGGACCTTCATCATCAGCGACCACGCCAACAAGTTGGGCCAACCCTTGAGCAAAGTCCATGACTTGAAGAGCTCCGGGATAATCAATCAGGCGACGAATATGCTCGGTAACCAGTCTTTCCGGACTGATAAAAACATCAATTGGCATGTGATCGGATTTGAATAACTCCGGATAATCGAGATATTCCGACTGTCTGACTCGAGCAATTTTTAATGGGGTGTGGAAAATACTGTGGCATACTTGACAGGCAACCATATTGATTTCATCACTATTCGTCAGAGCTACCACCATATCAGCGTCTTCGGCACCGGCACGAGTCAAAACACTTGGATGAGACGCATTACCATGAACGGCTTTTAAATCAAGCCTGTTTTGCATATCCATAAGTTTTTCAAGGTTGGTATCAACAACCGTAATATCGTTCTTTTCTTTCGATAAATGTTCTGCAATGGATGAACCAACTTGTCCGGCTCCTAAAACCAATATCTTCATGATTTACCCACTTCTTTAGGGTTGATATTCAACGCTCTTAATTTGCGATACAAGTGAGTTCTTTCCATTCCGGCAACTTCAGCTAATTTGCCAACTCTGCCATCAACAGCCTCAAGTTGATGAAGGAGATAATCTTTTTCAAACTCATCACGAGCTTCTCGTAGTGGTAAATGATACCAACTCTTTGTTCCTTGGTTACCGGCTTCTAATTTGTTCTGTTCCAGTAAAGATTCCACTTCTTCTTTGCTGATATCACCATCTCCTCCAAGAAGAAGTAGCTTCCTGACGGTATTTTTTAGCTCAAGAATATTATTGTTCCACTGATGGTTTCGTAATAAGTTTTGCGCCGCAAATGACATTTTCCGGTAAGGTGTATTCTCTAAATCCGGCAAAGTATTTACAAAATAATTTAATAATTCGGGAATATCTTCAGGCCTTTCTTTGAGCGAAGGAATTCTTAATCGAACTTCACTTAATATTTCAAACAATTGAGGACTAAAATAGCCATTTGCAACTTCACGACTTATTTCTTTTTGGCTAATTGTAATGAGTCCAAAATTTATCATTTGGACTGAGTTTTCACCAAACAATGTGAATTGTTTGTGCTTTAAGAATGATGTCAATAGTTTTTGTTGCTCATTATTCAATCGCTCAATATTGTTTAATACCAATGTGCCTCCTTGGGCTTGAACAAAAAGCCCTGAGGGTGAGGTTAATTTTTTCTCCAGTTCATCGACAGAGGTATCAACGTCCAACTTTATTAATGGACTGTTATTGCCATTTCGTTTTTCATGGATTAATAAGGCGATAGAGTTTTTTCCGGTTCCGTACTCACCTTCAATAAGCAGATTGTTTTTGGCTTGATACAACTTTTCCAGCTTCGAGCGCACGGATTGAATTGCTGCTGAATTCCCAATTGGTTCAATAATCTGAGTTTTCTCTATAATGGTCTCAGTTTTGTTTTGCTCAATTGTGCTGGAAACAGTTTGTAAAAGTTTTGCCAATGACAATGGTTTTTCGATAAAATCTTTAGCTCCAAGGCGTGTTGCTTCGACGGCTGTTTCTACTGTGCCGTGTCCGGACATCATAACAATTGGAGCTGCTACCAGTTGTTTCTCCAACCAACCTTTCATCAGGCTGATACCATCAATATCCGGCATCCAGATATCCAACAAAATAAGACTCGGAGAACTGATACTTAATTGTTGATTTGCCTCTTCTCCATTGGCAGCAGTGGCAACTGAATAGCCTTCATCCGCGAGGATGTCAGAAATCAGGTTCCTGATATCCGGCTCATCATCAACAATTAAAATGTGTTCCTGTTTCATTTTGAAATATTGGGCATGACAGGAAATGGCATAATATTTTCACCATCTTTGATTTCCCGAATTTTACAGGCTTGTTTTTTCTTGACCTCATCAATGCGGATAACACTTTGCATTGGCAGGTGTAAAACATTGATGTTTTTAAATTCTTCACGAAGCTTTTCTTCGGCAGGATCAATCACAATGCTTTGGTTTTGATCAAAAACCAACTCTCCAACATAAATAAAACCGTACAACTCACTTGAGAAAACATCTCTGGCGTACAGCTCATATATCTTGGATCGACAATAAAATATTACTTTATAAAGAATCTCATCATTCATGCTTTAATTCTACTCCTAATTAGCAATTCTATAAAGCCAGGCCAAAGAAAAACCTGTTATAAACCCGACCACATGACTAATCCAAACAATGGAATAATCCAGTGGGCTGACAAGCTGCAAAACAATCTGGATTCCTAACCAGATTAGAGATAACAGAAGTACAGGGATTTCCGCTTTCTGCATATAAAATCCGATGGGTATTATAATACTGATTTTCAACGAAGGAAATAAAACAATCCACGCCCCCAGTATTCCTGAAACGGCTCCACTAGCCCCGATGAGATAGTTCTCAGAACCGGAAAGGTAATAAATACAATACAAGTTCCCGGCAAAACCGGCAGTGAAATAAATCAGTAAAAACCAAAAGCCGCCAATTCTCTTTTCCAAAGGGAAAGCAATAATCAGAAATAAAATCATATTTCCAAACCAGTGTTTCCAGCTTCCATGTACAAATAGCGAACTGAGTAGTTTTAGCAAATAAAGCCATTGACTCTTAATTTGACTAATAATTTCATTAGGCTTTATGGCAAAGGTTTCATTGAGGAAACCCTTCTGATGAAAAAAATAGGAGGAAACCATTACAGCCAACGTCACTATCCAGATAATCAGTGAGAATGTTGGGAAACGATTTTTTTTCTTGTCTCTAAATTTAAGCAAAAGTTATCTTCGACACTTAAAACACACGGGTATAGTACATGATTTATATGATTTTTGCTTATTCCGGTCGAATTAATTATTTCTAAAGTCCAATTCAGGAAGCTCGGGTTTCTCAAACTC
This sequence comes from Lysobacterales bacterium, assembly GCA_020442725.1. Classification (GTDB taxonomy): domain Bacteria; phylum Pseudomonadota; class Gammaproteobacteria; order Xanthomonadales; family Marinicellaceae; genus NORP309. The sequence continues at coordinate 4,024 of JAGRJO010000011.1, read as the reverse complement.
CAGATTTTCAATTTCAATTTCTGTTTCAATACCCAACTCTAACTGATTGATGATTTCAAAATTGTCAGCTAAAAGTTCATTGAGCTGACTCATTGTTTCGTCGAATCTAATTTTATCCCGAATTAAACCCTTGAGAATGACTTGATTCTCCGAAACTGTAATATCGGAGTATTTGATTTCAGAGATTGCAGGAATAAGTAATGCAATATTCTCGGCAAATTCAATTTTTTTAACTCCATCATCAATATAAATTTGGTGTGAGAGTGTATAGTCAGGAGAAACAGCCATAACATTTTCAATAATATCATCATGTTCTCTCTTATCATTCACGACACCACGAAGATAAATAATATGATTAAAACTATCAATCTGAATATTCAACTCGGCAAATAAGGGGGCTTCATTCTCGACAACTTTAATAAAGTCCTGCACCTCTGCTACATCACAAGTTTGTTGAATTTGACTAATCAAATGCTTATGTTGCTCTTTAGTTAATTCGCCTTCCAGTATCGGGAATTTCCCACGATTTTGTGTTTTGGAGGTTATGTTCTGCAAGTTGTTATCAGCGATGAGTTTATCAATACAATTAGAAATCCTTTTCTCTGTTCCCATCGACCAATAGAAAAAAAATGCAATTGAAATCAGAACTAAAGCAATAAATAATTTTTTACCCATAAAACTTTCTCACGCCAATTACTTTGTCAGACAATCAACTTTTCAAAAAGTTACTCTTTTTCTAATTTGTCGATATTTCTGAAACCTTTAGGTAATAAATTCCCGCGTTTGGCTCTGTTGCCGAGGAAGTTTTGTAAATCTTTCCACTTGATGCGAATATAACGAGCTCCTGACCAAACAAGGAAAGAATCGTCTTCACTAATGACCAACATATCAACCATATATTCCTCTCCGGAATTAAGTAGTTTTGGCGGAATATTTATCATCTTGTTGCCTTTTCCTTTCGCCAGTTGCGGTAATTCATGCACCGGAAAAGCCAATAAGTGACCGGCACTTCCCGCACAAACAATATAATCACTACTGACATCTTTTATGACTTTGGGAGGTAATGCGGTAAATCCTTTGGGAACAGAAATAATATGTTTGCCGGCTTTGACTTTCGAATAGAGATTTTCAGCTTCTGTCACAAAACCATATCCGGCAGAACTTGCCAGTAAAAGCATACTGTTCGGCTGTTCACAAACAGTTGCTACAAAATAACTTTCTTCCGGCAACTTGAATTTTGCCGTCAAAGGCTCGCCCTGTCCTCTCGCAGAAGGTAAGGTATTGGATAGCAGAGAAAATGAACGTCCGTCATTGCTGAGAAAAACCGCATTCAAGTTGCTTCGTCCTCGCGCATGATGAGCATATTCATCACCGGCTTTGTAACTGAGATTGGCTACGTCAATATCATGCCCTTTGGCGGCTCTGACCCAACCGGCTTTGGATAAAACAATGGTATTCGGCTCATTTGGAACGATACTGGTTTCATCAAAAACTTTAGCAGCTTCACGGTTAACAATCATGCTTCGGCGTTCATCACCATAAAGCTCAGTATCTTCCATGATTTCTGTTTTTATCAGTTTTTTCAATCGGGCTCGTGATTTTAAAGTTCCTGAAAGCTCGTCTCTTTCTGCCATCAACTCCATTTGTTCGGTGCGAATTTTCATCTCTTCCAATCGCGCCAGATTTCTTAATTTAGTTTCAAGAATGGCTTCAGCCTGAATATCTGTGAGTTTGAACGTAGCGATTAATGTTTCTTTCGGATTTTCTTCTTCACGAATAATACGAATGACTTCGTCTAAATCCAGATAAGCGATCAATAAGCCTTCCAGAATATGCAAACGAGCTTCCACTTTATCAAGGCGAAATTGCAATCGTCTGCGCACTGTTTCCGTTCGGAAAATTAACCACTCCTGCAATATTTTCTTCAAATCTTTAACTTGCGGACGTTTGTCCAGACCAATCATGTTGAGATTAACTCTGAAAGTCTTTTCTAAATCTGTGGTTGCATAGAGGTGACTCATTAACCCTTCATAATCAATACGATTCGAACGTGGAATAATCACCAAACGGAACGGATTCTCATGATCGGATTCGTCACGCAAATCTTCAATCATTGGCAGTTTTTTGGATTGAATCTGAGCGGCAATCTGATCCATCACTTTTGCTGGACTGGCTTGGTGAGGAAGAGCAGTGATAACAATATTCTTATCTTCTCTGTTATGCACACAACGCATGCGAATACTGCCTGTTCCATTGGTATAAATATCAATGATTTCCTCACGAGGCGTGATGATTTCAGCATCGGTTGGGAAATCCGGTCCCTGAACATGTTGACATAAATCCTCAATGGTTGAATCCGGGTGGTCAAGAAGTTGGAATAATGCTGCCGAAACTTCTCTTAAATTATGAGGAGGAATATCCGTTGCCATTCCCACAGCAATTCCTGAACCACCATTGAGTAAAATATTGGGCAATCTTGCCGGTAAAAATACTGGTTCCTGAAGTGTGCCGTCAAAATTAGGCTGCCAATCCACTGTTCCGTGAGGAACTTCCTGCAACATACTTTTGGAATAAGCTGTCAAACGAGATTCGGTATATCTCATCGCTGCAAAAGACTTGGGATCATCCGGTGAGCCAAAGTTTCCTTGCCCGTCAACTAATGGATAACGATAAGAAAACGGTTGTGCCATCAATACCATCGCCTCATAACTGGCAGAATCACCGTGAGGATGGTATTTACCAATCACATCACCAATGGTACGAGCAGATTTTTTATGTTTGGATTTGGCTGATAAACCCAGTTCACTCATGGCATAAACAATTCGCCGTTGAACCGGCTTCAACCCATCGCCAACAAATGGCAAAGCCCTGTCGAGAACCACATACATAGAATAATCCAAATAGGCTTTCTCCGCATATTCGCCCATCGGCATGATTTCAAAATCGAGTATTTTTGACATTTATTCCGAAAATTTGAAAAAGCTCATTTTACACTTAGGTAAAAAAGATAGTAACACTAACAGAATAAAATACATTAAAAGGAAGTCATTCTATAAAAGTTATCCCGCTAAACTAAGTAACGAAACTCAGTTACCAAGAAACATTAGATTAATTTTGGTACCCATTAAAAAGAATTCAGATTATTTTTATTGCAAATGATAATCATTATCATTTACAATCTGGCTATTAATAACATTTAGAATGTGTGCGACAGGAAGAAAATTAATACAATGTACAAAATAATATTTATAAAAACTCACAATACCATTAAATTATCGTTGGAAAGCACCAAAAAAGTTATTCGACAATGGTGTGGTCAATTTGCAGAATTAATATTCTATCAAGAATTTCAGGGGTCGAATACTCACGTCAAGTCAACACACACATTGCAAAAAAATCAAGTACGAAAATTATTCTTGAACATCACATGCTTGCATCAGAAATTAATATACAAATACAACATAGATAGTGACTTGAGAAAAATAAAAATACCTAAAAACTTAATAAATATTGTCAAATCACTGTTGTTACAAATAAGAATAAACTCTTCTCATTCTGAGTATAGCGAATTGAAGAACTATTATATTGATGAATTCCTAAATTACAACATGGGTATCTTCGATGACACTCTGGATATACTTGTTGCTAATAAATTAATTCAGGCAATTTATACGGATGACGGTAAGTTATTCTTTGATAAAAACACACAACCTCATAATCATATTTACTTCAGTCAATATAAGAAACTCGTAGATTGTAGTACAGACATGACAGATTTCTTTTTAAAAAATAATATCATGGAGATAAAAAAAGACTCAAACGGACAGGTATTTACTCTCTATACAACCATTTGATTACTATAACTAAAACATAGCTCTATTTTTTGATTAATAACTTGAAGCTATATCAAACACCGATTAAGAGTTTTATATTTAGAAATTAAAACTCAATCAATAAAAGCTCAACACTTTCACCAGAACCAATTTGTGCCAGTTTGCTGAGAGATTGTTCAGTGAGTTGAAGA
>JAGRJO010000119.1 GCA_020442725.1 Lysobacterales bacterium | reverse complement strand
GTTTTTTGAGCTTTAATCCATTGACCCAAATCACCATCCAATTTTGCTTTGCTCAAATCAGCCACACAATGTGCTAATGAGCCCAAGGCTTTTACCCAATCGACTTGATTCGCTGTTACAGAGTGCCAGATATCAAAATTGTATGAGTAATCTTTAGGATTAAATACCGAAACTTTGCTGCCTTTCTTCAACCAAGCTTGCCTGACTCTGTGATTCAAAATTGGTTGTTCATGCCCGATATTAGAACCTGCAATCACAATTTGATTAAAATCAGCAATTTCAGAGAGAGATACATCCACTCTCGGCAAACGATGTTGCCCTGAGAAGTCGGTTTGTCCTAAACGATAATCAATATTTTTACAACCTAACGATTTGAACAGTTTGTGTAACAAAAAGTACTCTTCATTGGTTGATTGCGAACCTGCTAATACTGCTGTTTTAGTTGCATCCGCACTTTGAAGTTTACGAACCGCAAAATCCATGGCTTCATCCCATTGAACCTCTTTCCATTCACCTTTTTGTTTAATCATTGGTGATGTTACACGATCTTCAGCTTTGGACGCCAAAACACCAAAACGGTCACGATCGGAAATCCATGCTTCATTCAGTTCGTCATTATCACGAGGAACTGTCCGCAAAATTTCACCGTGACGAGTGTGGTAAAACAAATTAGAACCAATCGCATCATGCATTGAAACGCCCGCAGCCGACATCAATTCCCAGGCACGGGCTTTGAAACGGAATGGCTTGTTGGTTAATGCTCCAACCGGACATAAATCAATAATATTTCCTGACATTACCGAATCAATCGAACGTCCGATAGCGGTACCAATTTGTGTACGATCACCACGACCAATTCCACCGAGTTCATCCGAACCGGATATTTCATTCAAGAATCTCACACAGCGAGTACATGTGATACAACGTGTCATATCGGTTGAAACCAAAGAACCGATATCTTCATCAACAGCCACTCGTTTTGAGTCCACATAACGTGAAACACCACGTCCGTAGCCCATGGAAACATCCTGTAGCTCACACTCACCACCCTGATCGCAAATCGGACAATCCAACGGGTGATTGATGAGCAAAAATTCCATAACATTTCTTTGTGCGTCTATGGCTCGTTTCGACTTGGTATAAACCTTCATATCAGGCATAACCGGTGTCGCACAGGCTGGAAGAGGCTTAGGAACCTTTTCCACATCAACCATGCACATTCTGCAATTGGCAGCGACTGATAATTTCTTGTGATAACAGAATCGAGGAATTCGTATGCCGTTTTTATCTGCGGCTTCAATCACCATTGAACCTTTCGGTACAATCATTTCCACATCATCAATTTCGATGCGAACCATGTTTTCAGGAATTGTTTTAGTCTCAGTAGTCATTATGCAACTCCCTCCACCATGGATTTTTTATGTTCAACATAATATTCAAATTCATCCCAAAACTTAGCCAGTAAACCTTGCACCGGCCAAGCTGCGGCTTCACCAAATGCACAAATTGTGTGTCCTTCAATTTGTCCGGCAACAGTTCTCAGCATCTCAATATCATTTTGAGTGCCTTTACCATCAATAATGCGGGTAAGAACCCGATACATCCAACCGGTACCCTCACGACATGGCGTGCATTGTCCGCAAGATTCCATGTAATAGAAACGAGACAATCTTTGGCAAACTTTAACCATACAAGTGGTGTCATCCATCACAATAACTGCACCTGAACCCAAACCTGATCCTGCTTGACCAATCGAATCATAGTCCATCGTCAAGCCCATCATGGTATCAGCCGGTAATACTTTCATGGATGAACCACCGGGAATGACTGCTTTTAATTTGCGTCCCGGACGCATTCCGCCAGCCATTTCCAGTAAATCTTTAAACGGTGTTCCGAGTGGTATTTCATAGTTCCCCGGTTTAGCAACATGTCCTGATACCGAAAAACACTTCACACCGCCATTATTTGGCTTACCCAACTCTAAAAACCATTGGGCTCCCTGAGTCATAATTGACGGAACCGAAGCAAATGATTCGGTATTGTTAATTGTTGTTGGTTTGCCATATATTCCAAAATTGGCAGGAAAAGGAGGTTTAAAACGGGGCTGTCCTTTTTTACCTTCCAAAGATTCCATCAATGCGGTTTCTTCTCCGCAGATATACGCTCCGGCACCGATAACTGCATAGCAGTCAAAATCAACGCCGGAGTCCTGAATATTTCGTCCTAATAAACCGGCTTTATATGCATCCTTCAGTGCTTGTTCAAAGGCTTCAAATGGTTCGTGGTGAAACTCACCACGCAAATAATTGTATCCAACAGTAGCACCCATGGCATAACCGCCAATTGCCATTCCTTCAATCACCGCATGGGGGTTATATCTGAGAATATCACGGTCATGACAAGTTCCTGGTTCGGATTCATCCGAGTTACACAGAACATACTTTTGACCCGGTGCTTTGTTTGGCATGAAACTCCATTTCAACCCGGTCGGGAATCCGGCACCGCCACGTCCTCTGAGTGCTGATGCTTTGACTGTATTGATAATATCGTTCTGTTCGGTTTTTTCCGCCAGAATCTTTTTCCACGCCTGATAACCACCTTTTTTCAGATAGTTTTCCAGGCTTGGATCTTTATCAGGATTTAAACTGACATTTACTGTTGAAACAGACATTATTTACTATCCTCCAGTTTCGCAAGTATTTCATCAATTTTTTCTTTTGTGAGGTTTTCGTGATAATGACCATCAACCAAAAGAACCGGAGCTCCGACACAAGCAGCCACACATTCTTCTTCTTTGACCAGAGTGATTCTGCCATCACTTGTTGTCTCACCCAGCTTAATTCCAAGTTTGCTTTCAGCATAATCAACAATTTCTTCTGCACCATTGAGCATGCAAGAAATGTTAGTACAAATTGAAATCTTGTGTTTTCCGCAAGGTTCAGTAAAAAACATACTGTAAAATGATGCAGCTTCATAAGCCCAAATTGCAGGAATTTCCAGGTACTGAGCCACCGCTTGCATGATTTCTTTACTCAACCAACCGCCATTTTGCTCTTGTGCGGCATGCAATGAACCAATAATCGCCGAGCGTCTTTGATCATTCGGATATTTACTAAGCCAGTAATCAATTGTTTCTTTGGTTTTCTGAGTCAATAACTCTTCAGCCAGAGTTTTATCATTATTTTGTGGATTTACTTGATACATTATCTATCAATCTCCCCGAATACAATATCCATAGTACCGATAACGGCAACAACGTCAGCCAGCATGTGACCTTTGACCATTTCATTCATAGCTGAAAGGTGTGCAAATCCCGGTGCTCTGACCTTCATTCTGAATGGTTTATTGGAGTCATCAGCAACCAGATAAACACCAAACTCACCTTTTGGAGCTTCGACAGCCGAATAAACCTCTCCTTTAGGAACGGTGTAACCTTCGGTAAATAATTTAAAGTGATGAATCAATGATTCCATATCATTTTTCATCTCATCACGTTTTGGTGGTGCGACCTTGTGATTACCAAGCATCACAGGACCCGGATTTTCTCTCAACCATTTAACGCATTGTTTGATTATTTTGTTGGATTGAAGCATCTCTTCGACACGAATCAAATAACGATCGTAGCAATCGCCATTAACACCGACAGGAATGTCGAAATCAACTTTGTCATACGCTGCATAAGTTTGCTTTTTACGCAAATCCCATTCAATTCCTGAACCACGTAATAATGGACCAGTGAAACCCAGTTGTAAAGCTCTTTCAGGGCTGACTACACCGATACCGACTGTTCTTTGCTTCCAGATTCGGTTATCTGTCAACAAAGTTTGGTACTCTGCTACTTTCTCAGGAAAATAATTGGTGAAATGATCCAGAAAATCCAACATTGAACCTTCACGCCAGGCATTAGCTTCTTTTAAATTTTTGCCTTTAGTCCATTTACTTTCTTTATGTTTAGGCATGTAATCCGGCAAATCACGATAAACTCCGCCCGGACGATAATAAGCCGCGTGCATTCTCGCTCCGGAAACCGCTTCATAACAATCCATTAGGTATTCGCGTTCGCGGAATGCGTATAAGAATAATGTCATTGCACCCAAATCCAGACCATGCGTACCAATCCACATCAAATGGTTAAGAATTCGAGTAATTTCATCAAACATGGTGCGGATATACTGAGCTCGGATTGGTGCTTCGATGTTCAATAATTTCTCAATCGCACGAACATAACCATGTTCATTACACATCATTGAAACATAATCCAGTCTGTCCATGTATCCAATGCTATGGTTGAATGGCTTGGTTTCTGCCAGTTTTTCTGTTCCCCTATGCAGCAAACCTATGTGTGGATCAGCGTGTTCAATCACCTCACCGTCCATTTCCAGAATCAACCTCAAAACTCCGTGTGCTGCCGGATGTTGAGGGCCGAAGTTAACGGTATAGTTCTTAATTTCTGACATTAACTTTCTTCCTCCAATTGTTCCTGATTATCGGCATATCTGGCATCTTTTCTGACTGTTTTTGGAATTGTGACACGAGGTTCGATAGAAACCGGTTGATAAACCACTCTTCCCTGCTCTTCATCGTATTTAACTTCAACATTTCCAACCAAGGGAAAATCTTTTCTGAAAGGGTGACCAACAAAACCATAGTCAGTCAAAATTCGTCTTAAATCAGGGTGGCCAACAAAGATAATTCCATACAAATCAAAGGCTTCTCTTTCAAACCAATCAGCTGACGACCATATCTTTATTAATGAAGGAACAGCTAAAACACCAGAGTCAGGAGCAAAACATTTCAACCTCAATCGAACATTATGTTGAATTGAAAGTAAGTTCACCACAACAGCAAAACGCTTTTCCATTAGCTCCGTTTTTCTTTCTTCCCAGGAGAATCTTCCCGGTCCTTTATTGGAAATTCCGCGACTGAAGCCAGTACTAGTCACATTCTCAGTTTGCCATTCAGACTCACCAAACCCCAGATAATCCACTCCGCACAAATCAATCAGTTGCTCGAAGGAAAATTGGGCATCATCACGCAGTTGCTGACAAACATTTTGCCAATTTTCAGGAGCAACTTCGCAATTTAACTCTCCATGTTGGCTTTTGACAGATATAATCTGATCCCCAAAGTGAGAAATCAGCTTATTCTCCAGACTAACATTGTTATTCATAATCTTTATCTTGCGATTGTATTAGTTCTTTTAATTTTTTTCTGAAGCTGCAATAAACCGTAAATCAATGCTTCAGCAGTTGGAGGACATCCCGGAACGTAGACATCAACAGGCACAACGCGATCGCAACCTCTGACAACCGAGTAAGAATAGTGATAATAACCACCGCCATTAGCACAGGAACCCATAGAAACAACATATTTCGGATTCGCCATCTGGTCGTAAACTTTTCTCAGTGCCGGAGCCATTTTATTAACCAGAGTACCTGCAACTATCATAACGTCCGACTGACGAGGTGAAGGTCTGAAAATAATTCCGAATCGGTCCAAATCATATCGTGCCGCACCGGCTTGCATCATTTCAACAGCACAACAAGCCAAACCAAAGGTCATAGGCCACATCGAGCCTGTTCTAGCCCAGCCGATCACATCATCCAGTCTTGCAGTGAAAAATCCTTTGTTGTCAAAACCTTGCTCAGTATAAGGATGCGTGATGTTATCGACGATTCCCAATTCCAGTTTTGAAAAATCTTCAGAAGTGTTTTTTGTTACTCCCATTCCAATGCTCCTTTCTTCCATTCATAGATGAAACCGACAACAAGTATAAAGAGGAATATAAACATGGAAACCAGTCCGAATACACCAATTTTATCCAGCACCACAGCCCAAGGAAAAAGAAAGGCTATTTCCAAATCAAATATAATAAAAAGAATTGCGACCAGATAAAAACGAATATCGAATTTCATGTGAGCATCATCGAAAGCCTCAAAACCACACTCATAAGCGGATTCTTTCTCTTTATCTTTAGTTCTTGGACCAAGAATATAGCCTATTGAAAGCAAAACAATTGCCAATCCAACAGCCACACCCAGAAACATTAATACCGGGAAATATTCAGCCAGCATATTTTAACCCCTTTGTTGTGATGCATATTTTTATGCATTTTGAATTAACGAGATTTAAAAAAAAAAAAACCTGTTT
>JAGRJO010000118.1 GCA_020442725.1 Lysobacterales bacterium | reverse complement strand
AGATATTGAAACAGCTACAAGTTGCTGAACAAAAACTGGTCGATGAAGTCAACCAAAAATCAAATGGTGAAGATCAATTGATTGAAAACTGGTACACACGTTCACGTCGTGACAGTGTCTTGGCAATCGTTAAACTCGTACCACCTGAGAAAAGAACCTTAAGCAGTAAAGAAGCATCAATTCGTCTTCGTGAACTTTTAGGTGATGTTCCGGACGCCAAAGAAGTGAGCGTGCGTTATACACACGGAAACAACGAACCCGGTTTTGAGTTATCAGTCCGTCATCCAGATTTAGAGTTGCTAAGAGCCGCTACCGCAGAATTGGAAGAGCAATTAAGAACTTACGATACACTTTATGATATTCGTAACAATATGATTGGTGTCTCCGATGAAATCAGACTAACCATGAAACCGGGAACAACAAAACTAGGATTAACATTGGCAGATGTCAACAAACAAGTCAGACAAGCCTATTTTGGTGAAGAAGTGCAACGCATTCCTCGAAATGGTCAGGATGTTAAAGTGAAAGTCAGATATCCTTTGGAGTCCAGACGTTCGATGGAAAGTCTGAAAGATTTCCATGTAAAAACATCCGACGGCAGAGAGATACCATTGCTAGCAGTTGCGAACTTAGAATTCGCACCCGGAATCAAAAGTATACAGCGCTGGAATGGAAGTCGTGCCGCCAGAGTGAGTGCCGATTTGAAAGAAAATGTTTCTGATGAAATCATGAAAGATCTGAAAGATAACTTCTTCCCGCAATGGAAAGAAAAATATCCCGGAATCCAAACCGGTTCTGTAGGTCAGGCTGATGGTGAGAAACGCTTTGTTAAAGAAGTAACCGGGCTTTACTTCATGGCAATATTTGCGATGTATGCTCTGCTAGCAATCGCTTTCAAAAGTTATTCTCAACCAATCCTCATCCTCGTTGCGATGCCATTTGCCTTTGTCGGTGCGATTTATGGACATATCTTTACCGGTTTAACAATGGCAATATTCAGTTATTTTGGAATCGCCGCGGCTGCCGGTGTTGTTGTGAATGACAACTTGGTATTGATGGATTATTGCAATCGGCTGAGAGAGCAAGGCATGAAACCTTATAAAGCCATTGTTGAAGCCGGTGTACAAAGATTCAGACCCATCTTTTTAACAACTTTAACAACGGTGATAGGACTTTTACCTATGATGCTCGAACGCTCGACTCAAGCCGCATTCCTGCAACCGGTTGTGGTTTCTTTAGCGGCAGGTGTGATGCTGGCATTCTTCGTGACATTATTATTAGTTCCTGCACTCTATGGTATTGGTATTGACATCCGCTCAGGAACAAAAAGGCTTATTGCCCGAATCAAATCATGGTTTGTTAAAGCCGATAAAAACGAAATAATTATAGGTCCAAATCAATCAAACTAACTCGGGCAAATTTATTCACAACATGAAAAACCTCCTCCTTTTCATGTTGTGAATTTTTTTATTGATCAGTAGATTTTTTTTCTTCTGTATCATGTATCTTAATTTCACCTTGTTCAACCAAACCATCTTGCAACCTGAAGTCTAATTTGTATTCATAAACAAAGTTTCTTAAGGATTTTTTTAGTGTCTCAGATGAAGCATTTGAAACTGTCATATTTCCAACATTTCCATATCCAATTTGTGGTGTCGTAATGATTGCCAAATGGTTCGGCACCCGACCTTTTAGATGTGTTCCTGTGAGTTTGAAATCCTTACTCCACGCCAAGCGTCTTTCAAAAGTATTTGCAACATCATAGGTTTCAAGCAACTTTGCTTTCAACTCTTCTGCCCGACTCAGTTCATCCGGCGACAGAGTTTGATTCAGCTTGTCCAATAAAGCTGAAGTTTTTTCAGCATAAGGACCTTTATTTGTGGGAACCAGAGACAACCACGCATAACCTCTCACATTATCGTTTTCCTGAAGATACAATAGCCCGACAAAATGCATCGCAAAAGTATTGCCATAAGATGCTGCCCTTTTAAAATTGTTGATTGCGCTTTTATTTAAACCATCATAGTGGTCTTTTGCCCCCAAATAAGTGTAATACTCATCGGGATTAACAACCTCTCCGAGCTCATTAAAATGCAAACCATAGCTTCCAACTGATATTTCATCATCATTTTTACTATGTACAGAAAAAGCTAAAAGAAAAGCAAGAAAGAAAATAGATTTATTCATAATGGTCTCATCTCGTGTAAATGATTTCATCATAATATCTCCGCATCCTGAATATTAACTGAATGAAAAATGAATATCAAATTTGGAGTCACAAACCAATCGCTCAGGTTCGTAATCAAAAGATTCTGAGTCGTTGATTTACAGTACATTAGGATTGACTTAGCCAATATTCGGTTATATTTGATAGGCAGAGCCCATCTCACAAATTTCTACCATGAAGGTCATGAGGTTCATGAAGGTAATTTCAGTATCTCTACCAAACTTCATGTTCTTCAATCACTTTATGGTTTATTTTTCTTCAAGCAATTTAACGATTATGTTTCGTTCAAGAATGATTATCTAAATTTCTCGACATAGCCAATCGAGTTCCGGCAATATAACAGATAAAAACAACGCAAATCCAAACCAGATACGAACCAATGGGCAAGTATTTAAACCAGTAAACCGGCCACAAGAATGCGTATAAAAAGTTAATAATTGAATCCACAAAAAACTCTACGAATAGAACCAATACAGATTTGATAATCAGGCTCTCTGTTCCGATAAAACTTTGCACAAAGTCGATAACTTCGTAAATTTCAATATGCAGGTAAGTGATAAAGGTCAACACACCATAAAAACCGCCACCAAATTTCATCCACTTTTTATACAGAAATGCTTTCCAAAACTTTTGCTGTTTGATTTCGGTGTTTTTAAATTCCTGTTTCAGCAATTTGGTGTTTTTAGCGGTCGCTCCTGTTTCTTTTCTGGCGACCAGAACCAAAAAATAGGATATAAGCCCGACCGGCAAACCTGCAAAGAGTATGGATTTAAGAACATCATTAATCATTCCGTTTGTTCGCTATCTCACAATCATAGTTGGATCACCAAGCAATTGATATCCTAACAAAATATCTTTCCTCTCAGGATTGGTTTGTGCATATTGTTTTAACGCATAGTTGAATGCTTTGCCTAATGTCGGATTGCGGTTGGAATTGATATATTGTTTGAAGTATTTAACAAACTCAGTTTCACCATCACTCTTTGTATATGTCGATGAACCAATGGTAGCCACAGCTCCGTAACTTGGAGATTGCAGTAAGGCTCCGGACAGGTATTGTTTGATCGGATCAACAAAATACGAATTCCAACAACCCAATTGCATAAAGACTGTCGGTGGATTTTGCAGTTCAGCAACATTATTAACATCAAAAACATTGTCCTGACTCCATCGTGTTGGTGATGAATGCCCTATCCAGTTGACAAATGCCGATCCACTATTTAAGTTCTCAATTAATTTTTGTCTGGCTTGTTCAATTCCAAGTTCATCAATTCGGATGAGATTCGATTGTAGAGGACTTTGCAATGACAAATCTGCGGCTATGGCATTAAAACGATCGCTGTCCTTGTTATCGGTGATAAATATTTCTGAATTAAAATTTTGGTAATTGTAAGTGCTGATTTTATTCAACAACTGTTGCAATTCGGTTGTGTTATTGGCTATCAATCGACCGAGAGGGATGTCTGCAACATCATCGTTATCGAAATCAACAAACGGAACATCTGTTGGTGCATGATGAATGCCATCTCCGGTATTGCGATAAAAAGTCGGAACAATACTCACTGCGTTGGTGTTGAGATAATTTTTATAATCATACTGATCAGAGCCAACAATCATGACATATTGCAGGGGATTTTTTCTGTGCAATTCGGCAATAAATTGTTTGAGTGCATTTGGATTGTTATATGTGTCAGAGAATGATGTTATCACTGATTCCACATCAAATACACCAACATTAAATCCTTGTGCCTGTTTTTCGTTGATATAATTCTGCAAATAAGGAATAAAATCACTTCGCGTCAAAATCAAAAAATCGGTTTTAGAGTATTGCAAACTGCTCGTTGCCAGCAATTTTGGAGAATGTGTTTTGTTGAGTTCGCTGATATAAATTTGCGAAGACTCAAACGGATTACTGAAATGCAATTGCAAAGACCATCGCAAATAGCGAATCTCAGCATCTTTCAAAACGTATGTTTTATTTGCTGTTTTTGAAAAAACAAGTAAATCATCACTATTAAACCCTTCAATTTGATAATGTTCACTCGCTACACCTTCAAAATCAATTTGTCCTTCATTAGCAATAAAACGACGAGGATAAGTTACATTAAATTTATTAAGATTCACCAAGTCATAATCGTAACCGCTATCGCCGGGCTGAAAGAGTTGAACTGATAAGGAGTTATTCGTTACATTTGAGGCATAGTTAAAAATATCAACTTCCTGTTGTCCATCAAATGTCTGGAATACGGTTTCGCTATCATTAATTTGCAAGCCAATATTATGGTCATCATTTGTTCCCGGAAAGTCCGTTACGCCAACAATATTGGCAGAAACAGTCACAGGATTGGTTGGACTGACATATTCTTCAGCCAGTGCTGAAAGCTCAAATTGCCAGGATGTAGTTTTTGGTTCTGTATAAACTAATAACTTTTTCATCATCCAAGGATCAGATGAGGAACTGGAAAACTCGTAATGATTATTTTCTTCAATCGTTTGATTAGCAACATAAAACTTAGGACTGTCAGAGCTGTAATTCGGTGCCGCTTTCGCTTCTTGAATTCTATTTGTATTATTTTGAACTATTCTCAATGTGTAAATGGCTTCATCACTGTAAATGGAATTTGCTTTATCACCCAAAAAATAGATGGCATCATTTTTCGAGATTGATTTGGAATTTGAATCTAAATAAAGTGGAATAGTTTCGTTATTGCGTGTGAGTTGAAGGTTTTTTATCGACTTTCCAACAACATTGAAGTTTTGTGATAATAAGTCCGAAACTAAAACCCGTTGAATTCCTGAATCACTGACCAGAACCTTAATTTGAGTTTGATAAATTCTAGCGCTGCTTTCCAGTATTTTTTCATGCTTAGATTGACTCCAATCGATGTTTACATTTTTTTCTTCAATTCCATATTGTGTATTTTTCAGTACATAGTCCAAACGATGTTCAGTACCATCAGTATCAACCGAAGCGAGAATTACAGCATCGGGATTAATTTCCTTCAATCCGAAAGAGTAGTTGTTCGGTTGATCCGAAATGATGAGTTTTTGATTCAGCTTGTTGCCATTGGAGTCGTAAAGATTAAATCCCAAATGCTTAAATTCAAGGCCTGTTTGCCAAGAAACAATATTATCATGGTATTTGACTGTATTCACATACACAGGTGTTGCGATGGTACAGTTGGCCGAACCGGGCGTTGGAACATAAAAATTCCCAGACCCATCATCATAAAATCCGAGGGGACTAACTCCATCTGTGAAACAACGCAACCATGATTCTCCATCAGAACTTGTTGGATAATCGTGAGACCATATAACTGTTTGTACTCCACTTGTGCAATCACCCAATGTGGTTGGTTCATATAAAGATGCCCAAGTATTTGTTACAGAGCTGTTACTGAATTGAGATACTTGATTACCACTTGAATCCGCAATACTGAAACCAAATCCACGCCCATCATCTTCACCACAAATATGGTAAAACCCTCCGGCGGGAACTGTAACGCCTGGTGGAATCAGCCAGCTATTGTTTGTGCCTACTGATGGATCTCCGTTTTGTACCTGATTATTTGATATACAATAACCTGATAAATCAACATCGGTGGCACCATTGTTGTAAAACTCAATAAATTCGTCATCTGCGTTGTTTCCATTTGAAGACCCATCTTCACCGTAAACACCATCTCCATCACAATCTTGTCCCAAATTCGTGACCGGAGATATGTCTCCCGGATTAAAAAGAACTTCGTTCAGAACAATATCAGTAATATTAGGGTCAGGTGGTGCAGAGATCGAAGAAATAGATACACACAACAAAACAGCAGCCACAGGTGATTTTAGTAGTTTCATAACAATTTTTCCATTCAATTCCAACTTCATTATATTTGATTGGGAGGAGAAAACAAATTGCGTAACGGTTGAGTTTACAATATCTTACATATTGA